>NZ_JBHUZM010000014.1:0-97472 GCF_042667665.1 Streptomyces sp. NPDC057307
CCGCACCCGCGGCCCGGCCGGCGATCGGCCGTTGCCTGTCCGGCTCCGCCTGCCCGTCGGCTCAGAGGCTCCCGGCACCGACCGCGCGGGCACGCGCCCTAACCCCCGCCCCCGCCCCCGCCGTCGGCCCCCGCCACCGCCCCGGCAGCGCTCAGCGCCTCCGCGTACGCGGACATGAACGTGGTGAGCTTCCGGAGGTCGTCCCCGGCGCCGCCGCGCGTCGCGGACGATCCCCGCGGTGACTCGAACCGCTCCAACGCGCCCAGCCCGTGCGAAGCGACGTACCGCAGCAGCGCGTCCCTAGATCCGCTCGGGGGACGAGCGGCCCGTGCGCCCGGTGTCCCGCGCGCCTCCCGCGCGAGCGAGGCGGTGCCACCGGGTGTCGCCGGCCTCAGTTGGCCGCCCGTCGCCTTCGAGAAGACCACCGTCACCAGGATCAGCTGCCCGAGCAGCCCCAGCACCGACAGGACCACGTCCCTGTCGAGCCCTCCCTCGGCGCCCTCCGGCCGGCCACCCATCGACGCGATCGTCAGACACACCACGCAGACGATGAGGCACAGGCTCACGACGATCGCGTAGTAGCCCACCGCGCGCTCGCGAATGCGGCAGATCCGGGCGTCCGCGTCGTCCAGCAGCCCGAGCGAGACCAGCCGTCGGTGCTCCGTGCCCATGCCGGCCCCGTGCGCGCCCTCCCACAGCACGTCCATGAGCCGAGAGCGCTGACGCCGGGCCCGGACAAGGGAGTTGAGCATGGTCCGCCGTACGTCGAGCGGCCCGGCGTCCGCGTCGCCCGCCTCCGGCGCGTCCCGTGTCTCCCGTACGGCGCCCGGCGAGGGCGAGACCCAGCCGCCGGTCTCCAGGACCACGTCCCGGGTCAAGTACATCCGCAGCAGCCCGACTTCGGCCATCCGCCGGGCGCCGCCGGACAGCAGGCCCAGCTCCTCCGGGGTGAGGTCGGGCGCCGATGTGCCGGGGGGACCGCCGGTCCCCGCGGCCCGGCGGCGTACGGCCGCCCGATGCCGGACACCCGTCACCACCATCGTCACGGCGTACGCGAACTCGACCGCCACCAAGGCGCCGAGCGCGGCCACGAGATACGGCGCGTCCCACTCCATGCACGTCCCCCTCAGAGCCTGGGGTGCGTGGTCCCACGGCAGCCACGACCCGACGCGGCCCCGGGCGTCACCCCGTTGACGTGTCGAATGATGGCCGACTTCCGGGGAGAAGGGGAGGGCTCGCGGGAGGGAGAGTGCGGGCGAGGAGGGGGAGGCGTGCGGGATGGCCGGATCGTCGCGCGGGTCGAAGCTCAGGCGTCGAGCAGCCCCGCCGCCAGCTCCTCCACCCGTACCCGCCGCGCCGCCAGCGCGCCGTCCGTGCCGAAGTCGCGCGGCCCGGTCTGGGTGAGCACCAGGCGGGGCCCGTGGCCGGTCCCGGCGCGCAGTTCCCAGCGGACCTCACCCTCGGGATGCCAGGTGTACGCGAGGAGTTCCGGCGCCCGTACGTCCGTCACCGGGCCCGCCGGAACCTTCTCCGCGGTGAAGCCGGCAGGTACCGGTGAGCCCGCCAACGGCTCCACTCCGCCCGTCAGTCGGGCCCAGACCGTCTCGGCGGGCCGTACGAGCTGACGATCGAGGCGGACGCGTCGCCCGCCGTCGGCCGTCTCCTCGACCCGGCCCCGCGTCAGCTCGTCGAACCGCGCCAGATACGCCTCGTGCAGCGTGCCGCCCGTGTCCCGCTCGACATCGACGGGGCCGCCGGCCAGCAGCCGCCCCAGCGCGGTGACGCAGATCTGCCAGCCGGACGCGAAGCTCGCCGCCCCGAACCGGTCGCCGAAGGTGTGTACGAGGGTGAGCCGCGAACCGCCCTCCCCGTCCGGTGTGATCTCCCAGCTCAGATGGTCCTCGCCCCAGGTGAAGGCGAAGAGGCGCGGCTCGTCGGCGTCCGTCACCTTCCCGGTCATGCCGGGGCCGGGGCCGGGGTCACCGGGAAAGTGGAAGCCGATCTCGCCGCCCGGCCGCAGGTCCACGCTCACCTCGGAGGGGAACCACCGCGCGAGATGCGCGGGCTGCGTGATCGCGTCCCAGACCCGCTGCGGCGGATGCGCGAGCCGGCGCTCCATGCGCAGCTTCGTCCGTCCGCCGCTCTCGGAGGAGAGGGACGAGGAGAAGCCGTCGAAGTCGGTGTCGGGGCCAGGTTCGGGGTCGGGGCCGGAGTCAGGGCCGGGAACGGAGTGCGGGTGCGGGTGCGGGTTCGGAGTCATGAGGAGTCGTCCTCCATCGCGTCGAGATGCCGTTCGAGCGCGTCGAGACTGCCGGTCCACAGATGCCGGTAGTGCGCGAGCCAGGCGTCGAGTTCGGCGAGCGGTTCCGGGTCAAGTTCGTACCAGCGGCGCTGGGCGTCCTGCCGGACCCGGACCAGTCCGGCGTCCCTCAGCACCCGCAGATGCTTGGAGGTGCCGGGCTGGCTCAGGCCGAGCCGGTCGGTCAGCTCTCCGACCAGATGCGGACGCTCCAGGAGCAGATCGAGGATTTTGCGCCTGCTCGGCTCCGCGAGCACGTCGAACGGTATGGGCATACCCCGACCATACTCGCTCGGTTATATAACCGCCAAGCTATGTAAGAGTCCCGCCCCGCGTCCCGCCCTACGTCCCGCCCCGCCTCTCACCCTTGCCTCTCACTCCTGGCTCTCACCCCTGGCGCTCACTCCTGCGTCTCGCCGCGCGTCTCGTCCCGAGCCATGAGCCAGTCCATCGCCGACGGACACACGTCGAGCACCGAGATGTGCCCGTCCTCGGGCCGTACCCACAGCTCCGCGCGGGGGAGCGCGGCGAGCGTCCAGCCGGCGTGCGCGGGTGGTACGACCCGGTCGAGACTGCCCTGCGCGAGCAGTACGGGCGCGGTCACCTCCGCCAGGTCGAAGCCCCACGCGGTGGCGAAGGCGACGTCGTCGTCGATCAGCCCGTCCGGCCCGGCCTGCCCCGCCTTCCCCGCGTCGGCCCCCAGCGACGACCACTCGCCGTCCAGCGCCGCGAAGTCGGCGGAGGTGAAGCACGAGGAGTCGAACTCGTCCGTGGCCGCGAACAGTTCGCGTGCCTCGCGCCCGTCGGCGGCGGCGCGCAGGCCCCCGGGTGAGGTCATCCCCTCGTACCAGTCGAAGTCCTCCGTGTACGGCGCGATGCCCGCCAGGCAGACCACACCCGTCACCCGCTCCGGCAGCAGCGCGGCGCACGCCAGCGCGTGCGGCCCGCCCCCGGACGCCCCCATCACCGCGAACGACCCGACGCCGAGAGCGTCGGCGACCTGGGCCACATCGTCCGCCGCCGACGCCACGTTCCGGCCCGGCAGCGGGCTCGAACCCCCGTAGCTGGGGCGGCCGTACGACACCAGCCGGATACCGCGCGCCGCCGCCGCGGTGAGCAGCGGCTCCAGCGGGGCACCGGTCTGCGGCGAGCCGTGATGCCAGACGACGGTCAGCCCGTCCCGGTCGCCGCCACCGCTGTCGTACGTCCGCAGCGTGCGCCCGTCGTTCAGCTTCACGTTCTGTTCGATGACCATCGCCTCAGCGTACGGCGCGCCGGCCCTCCCGGTTCAGCAGATCCCGTCCCCCGGCTTGGGGTTGCCCAGCGCGAACAGCGGGCGCAGCCGTATCCCCGCCCATGTCCCGAGCAGCGCGGTCGCGCCCCAGATCCAGCCGTGCAGACTGCCCGACGCGATGCCCGCGAGGTACGCGCCGATGTTGCAGCCGCCCGCCAGCCGCGCGCCGATCCCCATCAGTACGCCGCCGAGCACGGCGGCCACGGCGGTACGGCCGGGGATGCCCCGGTGCAGCGCCCAGGTCCCGCCGAGCGAGGCGGCGACCGCCGCGCCGATCATGATGCCGATGTCGGTCAGGCTGTTCTTGTCCTTCAGTACGGGCCCCGCGAACATCTCCGCGTTGCCCGGCTGCTGCCAGAACGACCAGTTCGCGGGGTTGCCGCCGAGCGCGTCGACGACCCGCGAGCCCCACAGGCTGAACGCGCTCGTGACACCCCACGGCCCGCCGGACACCAGCAGCACACCGGCGCCGAGCACGGCCAGCGCCAGCGCGCCGGCGACGAGCGGCCAGGAGCCGCGCAGCACACGGGCCGCGCCCCCGGCGCTGGGCGGGGTGCTGATGGGCGGCGGGTTACGGCGTGCCTGTACGCGGCGGCTCACCAGCACGATCAGTCCCAGTACGGCGATGGTCACCGCCCAGGAACCGAACCAGCCGACGTGGTCGGACAGCAGGACCGGGTCGAGCGCCGGCAGGTCCTTCCAGAGGTCGAACTGCCAGGCGGCGACGGTCGATCCGACGATGAAGCCGCCGAGCGTCAGCACGATGGACGACTGCCCGGACCCGACGGCGAACAGCGTGCCCGACGCACAGGCGCCACCGAGCTGCATGCCGACGGCGAAGACGAACGCCCCGACGAGCAGCCCGACTCCGAGCGGCCCCGCCGACGGCGCGGGCACGGAGCCGAACAGTCCCGTGCCGCTGCCGATGATCAGCGCGAAGAGCGTGGCGGTGGTGCCGAGGAGCAGGGCGTGGGCGCGTAGCCCCTGCCCGTTGCCGACCGCCACCAACTGCCGCCAGGCGGAGGTGAATCCGAACCGCGAGTGGAAGAGCGCGACACCGAGCCCGAGCCCGAGCAGCAGGAGCGAGCCGGGCTTGGCGCCGTGCGTCGACCACACGTACGCGGTCAGCGCGACGGCCAGCAGCCCGGATATCACGAGCGGCACCCGCCGCACCGGAGGCGCCGGTTCTGCCTGAGGGGCGGGCGAGGAGGTCGGGGAGGGGACGAGCAGCGCGGCGGGGATCGTCCGGCGCGGGGGAGCGGTGGTGGTCACGACTGTTCTCCGGAGTCGGTGGTCGGTCGGTGGTCGCTGATCTGCGGTCGGCGGTCGGTACTCGCCGGACTCGCCGGGAGGCGATCAGCGGTCGGTACTTGCCGGGCGGCGATCAACGGCGATCAGCGGCGGGGCGCGGGGTCTCGACTCACGGACAACAGAGGTTGTCGTCGACGCACCACACCGAGTTCGCGAAGCACGCGAGGCAGAGGAGGCGGGCAGGTGCGGACATGGCGGCGAGAATAGCGCCCACATTCGATTCCACACACACGTATCTCACGGACCGGACACCGAGTCCATATGTGACCGGGCGGCCGCCCGGGCGCCGCCCACGCGTTCAACTGGTCCGGTCGGGCTCCGCCAGATACGCCGCCAGCCGGATGCCGTACTCGCGATGGCCCGCTTCGGCGCGGCTCCGCAGCTCGTCGATCCGGCCGTACTCGACGAGCAGGTCGGCCTGGGCGCCGGCCAACCTGTCCATGACGAACCGGTGTTCGTGGTCCTGCATGGCGCGGTCGAAGACCCGGACGGCTTCGTCGACACGGCCCTGCGCGGCCAGCAGAGCGGCGAGTTGGTCGACGGCGGGCCCGCGGGCCCGCAGGATTCTGATCGCGTCTTCGGGGCGGCCGTGTTCGTCCAGGAGCCGCGCTACCTTGACAGAGGCCGTGGAGACCACGTCGTACGGGTTGTGCGACCTGGACTCCAGGGTGGTCAGTGCCTGATCGACGCGCCCGTGCTTCACCAGCAGATCGATCAGGAAGTCGTAGGCGTGCGGCTCGTCGGCGTCGAGGCATTCCCGCATCACGGCGATCGCCTCGTCGACGCGCCCCAGCCCGACCAGCGCGCGGGACACCTCGAACCCATGGGCGTCGAGTGCCCGCAGCTCCTCGATCCGGCCCTGCTCGACGAAGACGCCCGTCACCAGATCGCGGGCGTAGCGACGCGTGCTGTCGGCGGCCATCGTCCGTACGTCCTCGATACGGCCCTGGAGGAGAAGCAGATGGACCAGCAGGTGCCATCCGGTGTAGTCGGTCTCCTGCGGGCGCGCCTGGAGGAGGGCGATGGTTTCCCCGATCCGGTCCTGCGCGACGAGCAGTTCGATCAGCTCCTCGCGGGCGTCCTTCTCAAGCCTGTCCAGGCGCACCTTCAGCACGGCGGCGGCCGCTTCCAGGCCGTCCTTCCCGGCCGTGGTGCCGGCCGGTGCGCCGGCCAGTGTGTCGGTGAGCAGGAGTTCCAGCTTGGTGTTCCTGTTCTCGGTGCGGACAAGTGCCCGCACTGCCTCGATGTCGCCCCGCTCGGCGTAGAGCTCCATCAGCCGAATCCTGGCCAGGCCCGTACCGGTACGGGCCGCCGACCGCAGCTCCTCGATCCGGCCCTCGTCAAGCATCTCCTGGACCCACTGACGGGCCCACTCGTGATAGCCCGGCTTCTCGGGGAACCAGCGGTCCCAATCGATACTGGCCCGCCCACCCCGCGCCCGCCCGGCCGACCCGTGGCCCACCCCCAACGCCTTCATCCTCGAAGTCTCCGCCCGCCAACTCCTTTCCACCAGACCGTCATCAGGACAGAACGAACAGAACGGACAGGCGTCGGGCAATCCCCGGTGACTCCGACGCTGATCCCGGTCGCCGCGCCCTCGCACGCGATAAACCCGGCGACGCGGACGGCCGTCCCCCGGAATACTCGGCGCCCATGGATGAGGTCGAAGTTGTCGTCGCCCATTCCGAGCGCGCGACCCTGCGCGTCGGCGACGTGTTCCTGAAGGTGGACGCCGATCAGGCGCGTATCGACATCGAGGTCGAGGCGATGGCCCTGGCGCCGGTCCCGACCCCGGAGGTCCTGTGGCGCAAGCCGCCCGTGCTCGCGATCGCCGCCGTCCCGGGGACGGCACTCGGCCGCCTCGGCGCGCCGTCGACCGCGTCCCCGGCGGCGTGGGCCGCGGCGGGCGCCGCCATCCGGAAGTTGCACGACGCGCCGCTGCCGCCCTGGCCCGGCCGGCGCCGCCGGGATCCCGGCGAGTTGGCGGCGGAGGTCGACGGCGAGTGCGAGCTGCTCGTGGCGAACGGCGTTCTGCCCGCCGACCTGGTCACCCGCAACCGCCAGGTCGCCGAGGCCGCGCTCCGGCCGTGGACCCCGGTGTTCACACACGGCGACCTGCAGATCGATCACGTGTTCGTCGACGGTGACGAGATCACCGGCATCATCGACTGGTCCGAGGCTGGCCGGGGTGACGCGCTGTTCGACCTCGCCACCGTGACGCTCGGACACGAGGAGCGCCTCGGTGACCTGGTCGCCGGTTACGGCCCCGGCGTCGACCTCGACGTGGTCCGCGCGTGGTGGTCGGTGCGAAGCCTGCTGGGGGTTCGCTGGCTGGTCGAGCACGGCTTCGACCCGTTCGCGGCGGGCTGTGAGGTCGACGTGCTGAGGGCCCGGATGTGAGGCTGCACGGGCCCGGAGTTCGCCCGGCCGCCATCCAGAAGACCGTCTACGAGAGCGGGCCCGTCCCCGTTCCACAGGGGCGGGCCCGCCCGGAGTCTCCGCACGGCCGGCAGTCAGGAGGACATCGCGGCACGGTCCGACTCGCTGCGCAGCACACAGAACTCGTTGCCTTCCGGGTCGGCGAGAACGGCCCACCCCGCGCCGTCGGCCTCCCGGAGGTCGGCGACCAGAGTGGCGCCCAGGCCCAGCAGCCGATCGACCTCCTCCTCACGGGAGGTCTCCGGACGCAGACACAGATGAATCCTGTTCTTGACCGTCTTCGGCTCGGGCACCTGATTGAAGTACAGGATCGGACCGGCCGGCAGCATCACCGCGGTCTCCTCGGCGCCCGGCCCGTCCTCCGGATGGAGCGGGCTGCCGGTCACCCCGCTCCAGAAGCGCGCCAGCGCATAGGCATCCGCACAATCGATCGCCACGTTCTGCAACACCGAGACCATGCGGCCCACCCTGCCCGAGCGACCCCGCGCCCGCCAACCGATTCCCCCGGCCACGACCGCACAGTCACCGCTCCGGCCCACGGTGCGGCCGCAGCGACAGCCACCGCAGCGAGGCGAGGCCGAGCGCCTTCATCGCGCACTCCAGCCTCGGATCCGTACCGGGGTCCGAGACATCCATCGAGCACGCCGCAGCCAGCAGAAACCCCGCCTGCGCCGAGATGAGCACATCCACCATCACCGGATCGACACCCCGCAGGAGCGGATGCCGGGCGGCGTACGGCTCCGGGTCGATCCCGTCGAGCGCCACACTCCCCAGCAGCATCACCACATCCGCGTACGCGGGCCCCGTCCACGCGTGCGGCCAGTCCACGACCACGACGCGCTCCTCGGTGAGCAGGACGTTGAACGGATACAGATCCCCGTGCGCCAACGTCTCCCCGACGACGGCCTCCGGCAGCCGCTCCTCCAACGCGAGATGCCGGTCCAACCCAGCCGCGGCATCCGGCGCGACCACGGCCAGTCTGGCGAGCGACCGGGGACTGTCCACCAGCCGACCCCAGCCCCCCAACCGGGGCGACGTGACAGCCGAGTTGAGGCGCGGCGCCGGCGTCAGCCGCTCGGAGAGATCCGTCATCGCGTCGAGCACCCGCACCAACTCGCCCTCACGCCAAGGCTGTACGGGCAGAGCCCCGTCCACGTCCTCGAAGACGAGCGCCACCCAGCCGTTCGCGTCGTACGACCCCAGAAGCCTCGGTACGGGAGCCCCGAGCGGCAGCCCGCCGTTCACCACGACCTCACGCCGGTGGAACGCCGCCACGCCCGGCGCGGCCTCCGCGTCCACCGCCTTGGCGAACGCCCGTCGCCCATCGGCCAGTCGCAGCCGCGCCGCGAGCCCGTCGGAGAACCCGCCCCGCTGACTCGTGGCCGCCGCCACCGCCCCTCCGAGCACCTCCTCGATGCCCGTCCGTACGGACGACGGGAGTTCGTGCCACGGCCGTCGCCGGCTGTCGGTGAACGCGTCGTTGTCGGTCGTCATGTCTCTCCAGAGATCGAAAAAGGAGCCGAGGCAGGAATTCCGTTTACCTGCCCGAAATTAAACTCGTGAAGTCGTGCAACCCTCGGGGAAGATCCCGTGTCTGCCTATGTGTTCGGATGAAATTCCAGCAGACAGCATCGGGCCCAATAGCCGAGCGGTAGCCGCCTTTGGCGGGCCCGTGGGTTTACTGCGCCCTTGTGCTCGGAGAAAGGTGTTCCTATGCGCTACACCAAGCGTGCGGTCGTGGCCACGGCCTGCGCATTCGCTCTGATCCCGGCGAGCGCGGCGTTCGCGGGCGACGGCCCGGCACCGGCCCCCTCGAAGTCCTCGAAGGCGCCCAAGTCGACCGCACCGACCGAGGCGGGAAACCCGTCGAGCGCGAAAGCGCGAGTGGCGGGAGTCTGTGCCGACGCGTACCAGGTCGGAAAGACAGCGTACATCGACAGGGCCGGCGCGCACATCGCCTCGGTCAAGCAGTTCTACTCGAAGACGTGCGACGAGAATTACGGGTATCTCTGGGTCTGGGATTCATTCCGTAACACCAACAAGGATTACGACGTGAGCGTCGCCGTCTACAGCTACAGCCAGGACGACTTCTTCGGCGGGGTGGCGTGGACCGACCACAACGGCCAGGAGTTCTGGTCGGAGGGCGCGAACACGGTGAAGGACTGCACGTCGGCGGTCGGCGCACTGCGCAGGGCGGGCGACCCGCTCGGGGGCGAGGCGGCCAGCCAGAAGATGTGCTGACGCGGAACTGACGCGGGTGGGGTGGTCCGAGGGGGCTCGGGCCACCCCGTCAGCGCGTCAGCGTTTTTCAGCGCGCTGCGAGATGGGTGGTGAAGGCGGCCCAGGCGGCGGGGGTGAGGGTGAGCCGGCCGATGTGGGGGTCTTTGGAGTCCCGTACGAGCACGGCGTGGGGCTGGGCGGCGACCTCGACGCAGTTGTCGCCGTCACCCCCGCTGTAGGTGCTCTTCGACCAGGCGACTTCGATGCAGTTGTCGCCGCCGCCGCCGCTGTAACTGCTCTTGAACCAGGTCAGTTCAGTGGTGCTCATTACGCTCCTCGCATCTGCTCCAGCAGGTTCGCGGTGGCCTGACAGCTCAGGGCCTCCGATCGCATCTTGCCATAGCGCTGAAGCATGGAACTTGCCAGTTTTGGGTCGGTCAGCAGGATGCTGCTGTCGTGGCCTTCGAAGTATCCGATCCATTGGTTGTCGGGTGTCTCTGCCGCGTACATCGGCCCCTCGAATCCGGAGTGGTCCTCCTGGCGCAACGGGATGAGCTGGACTTCCACGTTGCGTTGGACGCCCGCCTCCAACAGTCGTTCGACGACTGCTTGGGTCACGACCGGCCCGCCCAACCCTCTTTCCAGGAGTGCCTGTTCGATGATGAAACTGAACGAGGTGTTGGGTCGCTCCGTCAGGAGCCGCTGACGTGCCAGGCGGGCAGCCACTTGCTGTTCGATTTGGTCTTCGGTCAGGGGAGGCAATCGGCGGTCGAAGATCGCCCGGATGTACGGCTCCGGCTGCAACAACCCCGGAATCGCCCGACACTCGTACGCGTACAAGGAGATCGCCACCTCCTCGATCGCTGCCCACTTCTTGAACCACGACGCCAGCCCCGCCCCCTTCGTGAGACTCCTCGCCCCCGCCGTCAGCACCCTCTCCGCGACCGGACCCAGCACCGCCCCCGCCCGCCCCGGCAGATCCTTCGGCGGGAACCGCTTCCCCTGCTCGATCTTGGCGATGTAGTGCACCGAGTACTGAACGCGTGGTGCGAACTCCTCCTGGGTGAGGCCCGCTTCCTCCCGCAGCGCCTTCAGGACCGCCCCGAAGGTCTTGAGACTGTCCGACGTCTCGGGTTCACTGCTCGTACTGCCGCCGCCACCACTGCCGTCCGCCGTCATACCCGTTCGCCTCTCCGTGGCCCTGCTCCGCTCGATGCGTAACCCGCACAACTGGTTAAGCATCACTGGTAGTTACTCACCCAGTCCAGAGGGTGAACCAGTACAGCGGCCAGGTGTACTGGCGTTGGCCCTGGTGACGCCCACAATCCGGCCCGGACGCTGGGCATATGCCATCCCCTCAGGCCCAAGCGGCCGTCACCGTACGTGTGTTCACTCAGCGGTTCTCCGCCACCCGGCGCGGCGCGCGGCTCGCGCGGATGCTCGCCACTCAGCAGCTCGACGCGTGGGGCATTCCGTACGGCTCCGAGCCGTCCGACGGGGCCGCCCTCGTGGTCGCCGAACTGGCCGCGAACGCCGTGCTCCACGGCCGGGTTCCCGGGCGGGACTTCGCGTTGCGGCTCGCGTACAACACCGGCAAGAACCTCGTACGGATCGAGGTGACCGACACCCACAACGCGCTGCCCGCGCGTGCGCCGCGCGGCGCTGCCGCTGATGGTGAGACGGGGCGCGGGCTGGTGCTGGTGGACGCTATCGCCGTGCGGTGGGGGGTCAGCGGGCGGTCGGGGCCGGGGAAGACCGTGTGGGCGTACGTGCCGACGTCGCGCGAAGGGGTCTGAGGCCCCTCGGGGTCAGTGCTGGTAGCGCAGGCCGTCCAGCAGGAGATCGAGTGCGCGGCCCGCCTGCTCGCGCATGTCCGTCTCGCCGGCCGCGAGGGCCACGCCGCTGACGGCGATCAGGACGTCGTCGGCGTCGGCATCCTTACGGAAGGCGCCGTCCGCGGCTCCGGCGTCGAGCAGCAGCTTGATCGCGGAGCCGAGCAGGTCGCGGCTCTGCGCGTAGGGGTTTCTTCCCGAGGCGATGACCGCGCGGAGTGCGTCGGCCATGCCGTACTTGGCGATCATGAAGTCTATGTAGCGGTCCATCCACGCCCGTGTCGCCTCGGCGGGGGCCAGTTCGGCGAGGAGTGCGGGCGCGGCGTCACAGACGGCGGCGAGTTCGTTGCGGTAGACGGCCTCGACCAGAGCCTCTCGCGTGGGGAAGTGGCGGTAGAGCGTGCCGATGCCGACCCCGGCGGCCTTGGCGATGGCGTCGAGGGTCGCGCTCCCGCCGCCGCTCCCGCCGCCCGTTCCGCCGCCGGTTCCGTCGCCCTCGGAGAGCAGCCGCATCGCGGCGGCGAGGACGAGGTCGCGGTTGCGCCGCGCGTCCGCACGCAGTGGCCGGTCGCCGTTCGCTGCCACGCGCTCCTCCGTTCGCTGGGGCTCGTCGTCTTCATACTCCCGGCCAGAACGTAGCCCACGGCGGGACGTGCTTGCTAAGCGGAGCCTCCTCCGATTAGCGTGGAGGCTGAACGGAGGATCCTCCGTTTAAGTGTACGGCGGGGCCCGGCCTCGCCTCCTACGGAGCCGTACGGAAGAGGAACGTCATGAGCAGTCACGACCGCATCACCACCCCGTTCACCGCCGAATCCACCGCCGCCGAGGTCATCGACGGCATCGACCTGACCGGCAGGCGCGCCGTCGTCACCGGCGGCGCCTCCGGCATCGGCGTCGAGACCGCCCGCGCGCTGGCGTCCGCGGGGGCCGAGGTCACGCTCGCCGTACGCGACATCGGGGCCGGGGAGCGTACGGCCGCCGACATCACCGCCACGACCGGCAACCCCCGTGTCTCGGTCGCCCCGATCGAACTGGCCGACCGCGCGTCGGTCGCGGCGTTCGCCACGGCGTGGCAGGGGCCGCTGCACATCCTGGTCAACAACGCCGGTGTCATGGCGGAGCCGCTGAACCGTACGCCGGAGGGCTGGGAGCACCAGTTCGCCACGAACCACGTCGGTCACTTCGGGCTGGCGCTCGGCCTGCACGACGCGCTGGCCGAGGCGGGCAACGCGCGCGTCGTGTCGGTGAGTTCGAGCGCGCACCTGCGCTCGCCCGTCGTCTTCGACGACATCCACTTCGAGAACCGGGAGTACGAGCCGTGGGCGGCGTACGGCCAGTCCAAGACGGCCAACGTCCTGTTCGCCGTCGAGGCGACCAAGCGGTGGGCAGCCGACGGGATCACCGCCAACGCGCTCATGCCGGGCGGTATCCGCACGAATCTGCAGCGCCACCAGAATGAGAACCCCGAGTTCCAGAAACTGGTCGAGGGCGCCGCCTGGAAGACCACCGAGCAGGGCGCGGCCACCTCGATCCTCGTCGCGGTCTCACCGCTGCTGGAGGGCATCGGCGGCCGGTACTTCGAGGACGCCACGGAAGCTGGACCGAACGTACCGCCGGCCGGCACCGGCGTCGCCGACTACGCGCTCGACCCCGAGGCGGCGGCCCGGCTGTGGGACGTGTCACTGGACATGCTCGCCCGGTGACACGGCGGCCGCCCCGCGGGCTGTCCAGGCCGATCAGGATCGGAGAAGCGTTGGCCACCCGGCCGCACTAGCGTGGCGGCCATGGACAGCAGCGCCGGTCGGTCCGGACCGGGCGACCCGGCCGCACAGATGGAGACACGATGAGCAAGCCCACGAGAACGGGTACGAGGGCGGGGGCGGGTACGGGGGCGGGCTCGCGGGAGGGCTCGCCGGCGCCGGACGGCGCCGGCATCCATGGGGTGATCCGGGTGCACGGCGCGCGCGTGAACAACCTCAAGGACGTCAGCGTCGAGATCCCCAAACGCCGGCTGACGGTCTTCACCGGCGTGTCCGGCTCGGGAAAAAGCTCACTCGTGTTCGGCACGGTCGCCGCCGAGTCGCAGCGCCTGATCAACGAGACGTACAGCACCTTCGTACAAGGCTTCATGCCGACGCTCGCGCGGCCCGAGGTCGACGTACTCGAAGGACTGACCACCGCGATCATCGTCGACCAGCAGCGGATGGGCGCCGACCCCCGCTCCACGGTCGGGACCGCCACCGACGCCAACGCGATGCTCCGCATCCTCTTCAGCCGACTCGGCAAGCCGCACATCGGCTCGCCCGGCGCCTTCGCCTTCAACGTCGCGTCGGTGCGGGCCAGCGGTGCGATCACCGTCGAACGCGGCAACCGCAAGGCCGTGAAGGCGACCTTCAGCCGTACCGGCGGCATGTGCACCCGCTGCGAGGGCCGGGGCACGGTCTCCGACATCGATCTCACGCAGCTGTACGACGACTCCAAGTCGCTCGCCGACGGTGCTTTCACCATCCCCGGCTGGAAGTCGGACAGCTTCTTCACCGTGCGCGTCTACGCCGAGTCGGGCCTCCTCGACCCGCACAAGCCGATCCGCAGGTTCACGAAGAAGGAGATGGAGGCATTCCTCCACAGCGAGCCGACGAAGGTGAAGGTCGAGGGGGTGAACCTCACCTTCGAGGGACTGATCCCCAAGATCCAGAAGTCGTTCCTCTCCAAGGACCGGGAGGCGATGCAGCCCCACATCCGGGAGTTCGTGGACCGGGCGGTCACCTTCACCACCTGCCCCGAGTGTGACGGCACGCGGCTCAGTGAGGAGGCCAGATCCTCGAAGATCGGGGGGATCAGCATCGCCGACGCCTGCGCGATGCAGATCAGCGACCTCGCCGACTGGGTACGCGCCCTGGACGAACCGTCGGTCGCGCCGCTGCTCGAAGCGCTCGGCGGGACCCTCGACTCGTTCGTGGAGATCGGACTCGGCTACCTCGGCCTCGACCGCGCGTCGGGCACGCTGTCCGGCGGCGAGGCGCAGCGCGTCAAGATGATCCGCCACCTCGGCTCCTCCCTCACCGACGTCACGTACGTCTTCGACGAGCCGACGATCGGCCTGCACCCCCACGACATCAGCCGCATGAACGACCTGCTGCTGCGGCTGCGCGACAAGGGCAACACGGTCCTCGTCGTGGAGCACAAGCCGGAGACGATCGCGATCGCCGACCATGTCGTGGATCTCGGCCCCGGCGCCGGTACGGCGGGCGGCACCGTCTGCTTCGAGGGCACCGTCGAGGGGCTGCGCACCGCCGGCACCGTCACCGGGCGGCACTTCGACGACAGGGCCGTTCTCAAGGAGACGGTGCGCGAACGCACCGGCACGCTGCAGATCCGCGGCGCGGCGACGCACAACCTGCGCGATGTCGACGTCGACATCCCGCTGGGCGTGCTCGCCGTTGTCACCGGGGTCGCGGGCTCCGGCAAGAGTTCGCTCGTACACGGGTCGCTGGGCAAGAGCGCGGGGGGCGCCGGAGCGGATGTGGTGGCGATCGGGCAGGGTGCGATCCGCGGTTCGCGACGCAGCAACCCGGCGACGTACACCGGACTCCTCGACCCGATCCGTAAGGCTTTCGCGAAGGCCAACGGCGTCAAGCCGGCGCTGTTCAGCTCCAACTCGGAGGGCGCCTGCCCCAACTGCAACGGCGCCGGCGTCATCTACACCGACCTGGCGATGATGGCCGGGGTCGCGACCGTCTGCGAGGAGTGCGAGGGGAAGCGGTTCCAGGCGTCGGTGCTGGACCACCACCTCGGCGGGCGCGACATCAGCGAGGTGCTCGCGATGTCGGTGGCCGAGGCCGAGGAGTTCTTCGGCGCCGGCGAGGCGCACACACCGGCCGCGCACCGCATCCTGGACCGGCTCGCCGATGTCGGGCTCGGCTACCTCACCATCGGCCAGCCCCTCACCACCCTGTCCGGCGGCGAGCGGCAACGGCTCAAGCTGGCGACCCACATGGGGGAGAAGGGCGGTGTCTACGTCCTCGACGAGCCGACCGCCGGTCTGCACCTCGCCGACGTCGAGCAACTGCTCGGCCTGCTCGACCGGCTCGTCGACTCCGGCAAGTCGGTCATCGTGGTCGAGCACCACCAGGCGGTGATGGCGCACGCCGACTGGATCATCGACCTCGGCCCCGGCGCGGGACATGACGGCGGCCGGATCGTCTTCGAGGGGACACCCGCCGATCTCGTCGCGGACCGGTCCACGCTCACCGGCGAGCACCTCGCGAGGTACGTGGGCGCCTGATGGGCGGCGCCCCGACGAGTTCGGTCCGGACTGGCCCGTGTCGCTGTTGGGCCGAACGGGTGAGGGGCGGGAGGATGGCCGCATGCAGACACAGTGCGCGGGCGGGGTGATCCGGTGAGCAGGTACGGCGGTTACGACAGATACGACGCCACCGACGAGCAGTGGGAGGGCCTGGCTCAGGTCGTCCCACTGCGGGGCCGCAACGAGTGGCCCTCGCGGGTCGACCACCGGGCGATCCCGGAGGACTACGCCGCCGAGCAGCGGCGATTCGTGGTCCTGCGGGTGCAGGTCTTCGCCGACGCGCGTGATGTCGCGGAGCATCTGATCGCGCAGATCCCGGTGCTCCTCGACCTGACCGGCGCCGACACGGACGTGGCCAAACGCATCCTGGACTTCAGCAGCGGCGTCGTCTTCGGGCTCGGCAGCGGCATGCACCGGGTCGACCGCAACGTCTTCCTCCTCGCGCCGGCCGGCACCGAGGTCGAGGGGATCGCGGCGGCGGCCGTCCAGCAGCCGTGACCTGGTGTCGCCGGTACAGCCGGCACGCGCGACACCTCCGACGCAACTGATACATCTGGGTCCGTGACTGAACTTGATGTACAGGGATTGCAGCGCAGACTGGTGGAGTTCGCGGCGGCGCGGGAGTGGGAGCCGTACCACACACCGAAGAACCTGGCCGCGGCGCTGAGCGTCGAGGCGTCCGAACTGCTGGAAATCTTCCAGTGGTTGACGCCCGAGCAGTCGGCGCGGGTGATGGAGACCCCCGGGTCGGCGCACCGTGTGCGGGACGAGGTCGCGGACGTGCTGGCGTATCTGCTGCAGTTCTGCGACGTGTTGGGGATCGACGCGCTGACCGCGCTGTCGGAGAAGATCGACCGGAACGAGCTGCGCTTCCCGCCGAGTGACGACCGCTCCCAATCCCGGTCCCAGTCCCAACCCCAGCAACCGCCGGCGCCGACGGCGTCCACATCCGACTGATTCGTCACTCTGCGGAGTGAGCGAGTTATTCACAACCGGCTTCCTGTCCACAGATTTCCGAATTCCTCTGGTCTTTCTGTTGCCAACCCCTCACTCTGGGTAATGAAGTAAGTGGGCAGGGTGTTCGACAGACGGGGACAGCCGGACAGATCGGACAGACGGAGACGGGGATGGCGAATGGACGCGGAAAGGCTCATCGGAGCCGGCCGGGTTGCCTTGGCCCGGAGCGGAGCACCGCTGGAAATAGTGGCGGAAGCCTGGCAGGCGCAGGCGCTCGCCCAGGCGATCGGGGACCAACTGGCCCTGCACGGACCGCAGGAGCTGAGGACGGAGGCAAGAGGTCTCGCTGAAACGGGCGCGCGGGGCGGCGCGTCACCTGATCACCCTTCGCTTCGCGCCGGAGGGATACGGGCGGCACGGCTCTCGACGGTGATGGACCCGCGCAGTGCGTTGACCGGGCTCGGTGTGCTCCTCGGCGAGGTGGGGATCGCGCTGGTCTCGGTGGCCTGCGGGACGGACGAGGAGGGGTTGTACTGGCAGTGCATCGAGGCGATCGACGCGGCCGACGAGTCGAACGACCGGGTGCTGGGCATGCTGCGCAAACTCACCGCGCAGGACGAGGTGCGGGAGCGGGACCGGGTGCGCGAGACGGAGAAGGAGAGGGGATGAGGAAGCGGGCATGGACGGACTGAGGACCGACCCGAGGAGCGGACCGAGGCTCGGGCCGAGGAGCGGCCCGGCATACGGTCCGACGAACGGGCGAGGGTGTGAAGGGCCGAGAGGGGAATGGGTGGGGCCCGGCGAGGAGGCGCGGCCGACGGGCGCTCGAAGGTGCAGGATGGATGCATGGATCTTCGAATCTTCACCGAGCCCCAGCAAGGGGCGAGCTACGAGACGCTGCTGATCGTCGCCAAGGCGACGGAAGACCTCGGCTTCGACGCCTTCTTCCGCTCCGACCACTATCTGCGGATGGGCTCCGCCGACGGCCTTCCCGGCCCCACCGACGCCTGGATCACACTGGCCGGTCTCGCGCGCGAGACCAAGCGGATCCGACTCGGCACCCTGATGACGGCAGGCACCTTCCGGCTGCCGGGCGTGCTCGCCATCCAGGTCGCGCAGGTCGACCAGATGTCGGGCGGCCGGGTCGAACTGGGCCTGGGCGCGGGCTGGTTCGAGGAGGAGCACAAGGCGTACGGAATCCCGTTCCCCAAGGAGAAGTTCGCCCGCCTTGAGGAACAACTGGCCATCGTCACAGGGCTGTGGAGCACGCCGCCCGGCGAGACGTTCTCGTACGACGGGACGCACTACCAACTGGCCGACTCACCCGCGCTGCCCAAGCCGGCCCAGTCCAAGGTCCCCGTACTGATCGGCGGACACGGCGCGACGCGCACCCCGCGCCTCGCCGCGCAGTACGCGGACGAGTTCAACATCCCGTTCGCCTCCGTCGAGGACAGCGAGAAGCAGTTCGGCCGCGTGCGGGACGCGGCGGTCAAGGCCGGACGGAAGGCCGACGACCTGGTGTATTCGACCGCGCTGGTCGCCTGCGTGGGCAGGACCGACGCGGAAGTGGCCCGCCGGGCCGCATCCATCGGACGGGAGGTCGAGGAACTGAAGGCGAACGGACTCGCGGGCTCGCCCGCCGAGGTCGTCGACAAGATCGGTCGGTACGGAGCCATCGGCGCGTCCCGTATCTACTGCCAGATGCTGGACCTGGACGACCTCGACCACCTGGAACTGCTGTCCTCCCAGGTCCAGTCCCAGCTCGGCGCCGACCTGGTCGAGCAGTCCCCGCACTGAGCCGAGCTGTCCGCCGATCGAGGACAGGGAGGTGTCCGTGAAGCCCGTCCGCACACTCGCCGCCGCGCTCGCCGAGGGCAGCCTTGTCCTCGACGGCGGTCTCTCCGACCAACTGCGGGCGCAGGGCTGTGATCTGTCCGACGACCTGTGGTCGGCGCGGCTCCTGGACGACGGCCCGGAGCAGATCGAGGCGGCCCACGCCGCCTACGTACGGGCCGGCGCCCAGGTGCTGATCACCGCCAGCTACCAGGCGACGTACGCGGGCTTCGCCCGCCGGGGCGTCGGGCGGGACCGGGCGTCCGAACTGCTGGCCGACAGCGTGGCGCTGGCCCGGCGGGCCGGGGCCGGGGTGGGGCGGGAGATCTGGGTCGCCGCGTCGGTCGGGCCGTACGGGGCGATGCTCGCGGACGGCGCCGAGTACCGGGGACGGTACGGGCTGTCGGTGCGGGAGTTGGAACGGTTCCATCGGCCGAGGATCGAGACGCTGGCCGCTGCCGGGCCGGACGTCCTGGCGCTGGAGACGGTGCCGGACACCGACGAGGCCGAGGCGCTGCTCAGGGCGGCCGAGGGATGCGGAGTGCCGCTCTGGCTCTCGTACACGATCGCGGGCGACCGTACGCGCGCCGGCCAGCCGCTGGCCGAGGCGTTCGCCCTGGCGGCGGACGTGGACGACGTGATCGCGGTGGGTATCAACTGCTGCGACCCGTCCGACGCGGACCGAGCCGTGCCACTGGCGGCCTCGACCACGCGCAAACCGGTCGTGGTCTACCCGAACAGCGGCGAGACGTGGAACGCGACAACGAGGGGGTGGGTGGGGGAGGGGAGGGGGGAGGGGCCCCTCCCCTCGCTGTTCTCGGCCGACCGCCTCCGCGCCTGGCGGCGCGCCGGCGCCCGGCTCCTCGGCGGCTGCTGCCGCGTCGGCCCCACCCGGATCGCCGAGGTGGCGACCCTGCTGGACGCGGGGAGCGCAGGTCACTGACCGCCGGTGCTCGGGGGGCTTCCCCGTTCCCTCGGCGCCGGCTGTGGGATGGCGGCCCGAACCTCGCGGTCGTCCCGGTCCTGTCCGATCCGCCGGACAGGACCTGGGTGTGCCCGCTGAGTACGCAGGATGCGTAGCCACACTCCACAAGAACGGCCGTCGGCCGGGACCGCCCCGAGCACGGCGTGACTGGCGTGACATATGGGAGTCGCGAGTGCGGGTGTGACCTGCGATCCCGACCCCACGCCCGCCCACCCCACCCACGCCCGCCCTTCCCCCACACCCGGACTAGGTGCACCCCAGCGGACGCCGAGCGGTCCGCTGTGACATCGCGTGTCGTCGTAATCCGCTACCGGTACGGGTCGTCCGGCACACATACTCGGTCAGGTGTTCCTTACGATCAGTACGACCGGCACCCCTGAACGCCCCGCGACCGACCTCGGGTTTCTGCTGCACAAGCATCCCGACAAGGCGCAGACGTTCTCCACCTCCCACGGCACCGCGCACGTCCTCTACCCCGAGGCGTCCGTCGAGCGCTGTACGGCGGCGCTCCTGCTGGAGGTCGATCCGGTGGCCCTCGTCAGGCGCGGCAAGAAGAAGGGGCGGGGTGGCGCGCCCGACGCGGCGCTCGCGCAGTACGTCAACGACCGTCCGTACGCCGCGTCCTCGCTGCTCGCCGTCGCCCTGAGCACCGTCTTCAAGAGCGCCCTGCGCGGCGTGTGCAACGCGCTGCCCGAGCGCGCGGCCGCGCCCCTGCCCCTGCGGATCGAGGTGCCCGCCGTGCCCGCGCGCGGTGGCGCCGAGCTGGTCCGCGGTCTCTTCGGGCCGCTGGGCTGGACAACGGTCGACGTGCGGCCGGTCGCGCTGGACGAGACGTTCCCCGTGTGGGGCGAGTCCCGCTACGTACAGCTCGTACTGGAGGGGGAGCTGCGACTCGCGGACGCGCTGCGGCAGTTGTACGTGCTCCTGCCGGTGCTCGACGACACCAAGCACTACTGGGTCGCGCCCGACGAGGTGGAGAAACTGCTGCGGGCCGGTGAGGGCTGGCTGGCCGACCACCCGGAGCGGCAGCTCATCACCAGCCGTTATCTGAACCGCCGTTGGGGCCTGACCAGGGAGGCCACCGAGCGGCTCGAACTGGTCCGGCTCGCCGAGGCCGACGACATCGGCGTCGAGGCGATCGACAACGCCGTCGAGGACCCGGCGCCGGAGGCCGACGACACTCCGACGGAGAATGCCCACGACACCCCGACGGAGAACGTCGAGAAGGCCGTCTCCCTCGCCGAGCAGCGCCGCGAGGCGATCCTCACCGCCCTGCGCGACGCGGGCGCCGGCAGTGTGCTCGACCTCGGCTGCGGCCAGGGTCAGCTCGTACAGGCCCTGTTGAAGGATGTGCGCTTCACGAAGGTGGTGGGTGTCGACGTGTCGGTACGCGCGCTCACCGTGGCAGCGCGCCGGCTCAAGGTGGAGCGGATGAGCGAGCGCCAGGCCGAGCGCGTCGCGCTGATGCAGAGCTCGCTCACGTACACGGACAAGCGGCTCAAGGGGTACGACGCCGCCGTGCTCAGCGAGGTGATCGAGCACCTTGACCTGCCGAGGCTGCCCGCCCTGGAGTACGCGGTGTTCGGTACGGCGCGGCCCGCGACCGTCGTCGTGACCACGCCGAACGTCGAGTACAACGTCCGCTGGGAGACGCTGCCCGCCGGACATGTGCGCCACCGGGACCACCGCTTCGAGTGGACCCGCGCGCAGTTCCGCGCCTGGGCGGACCAGGTGGCGCTGCGGCACGGGTACGCCGTGCGGTACGTACCGGTGGGACCGGACGACCCCGAGGTGGGGCCGCCCACGCAGATGGCCGTGTTCACCGTCGCCGCGACGGAGACGAAGAAGGAGGAGAAGGCCGCATGAGCAGCAACGAGACGGCGGACGAAGCAGCGGACAAGACGGCGGACCAGGCGGCGGACAAGACCGCGGACCAGGCAGTGCGCGAGACAGTGCACGAGACCACTCCCGCCCGTGTCCTCCCCGTCACCGACCTCTCCCTCGTCGTCCTGATCGGCGCCACCGGCTCCGGCAAGTCGACCTTCGCGCACTCCCACTTCAAGCCCACCGAGGTCATCTCCTCGGACTTCTGCCGCGGCCTCGTCGCCGACGACGAGAACGACCAGAGCGCCAGCGGCGACGCCTTCGACGTGCTCCACTACATCGCGGGCAAGCGCCTCGCCGCCGGTCGGCGCACGGTCGTCGACGCCACCAACGTCCAGCCGGAGAGCCGCAAGCAGCTCGTGCGGCTCGCCAGGGAGCACGACGTGCTGCCCATCGCGATCGTCCTCGACCTGCCCGAGGCGGTCTGCGCCGAACGCAACGCCGTCCGCCCCGACCGGGCCGGCCTGCCCCGCCATGTCATCAAGCGCCACCAGCGGGAACTGCGCCGTTCGCTGCGCGGCCTCGAACGCGAGGGCTTCCGCAAGGTCCACGTCCTGCGAAGCGTCGAGGAGGTCGAGCGCGCGCAGGTCGTCACCGAGCGCCGCTACAACGACCTCACCCACCTCACCGGCCCCTTCGACATCATCGGCGATGTCCACGGCTGTCGCTCCGAGCTGGACACACTGCTGGCCGATCTGGGTTACGCGGACGGCGACGGCGCCCACCCCGAGGGCCGCACGGCGGTCTTCGTCGGCGACCTCGTCGACCGCGGCCCCGACAGCCCCGGTGTGCTGCGCCGCGTGATGCGGATGGTCGGCGCGGGCAACGCGCTGTGCGTCCCGGGCAACCACGAGAACAAGCTCGGCCGCTGGCTCAAGGGCAGAAACGTTCAGGTCACGCACGGACTCGCCGAGACCGTCGAGCAGTTGGCGAAGGAGGACGACGCCTTCCGCGCGGAGGTGGGGGCCTTCATCGACGGCCTCGTCAGCCACTACGTCCTGGACGGCGGCAAGCTGGTCGTCTGCCACGCCGGGCTGCCGGAGAAGTACCACGGCCGTACGTCGGGCCGGGTCCGTGCGCACGCGCTGTACGGCGACACGACGGGTGAGACCGACGAGTTCGGTCTGCCCGTCCGCTATCCGTGGGCCGAGGACTACCGGGGCCGGGCGGCCGTCGTGTACGGCCACACCCCCGTACCGAACACCTCCTGGATCAACAACACCATCTGCCTCGACACCGGTGCCGTCTTCGGAGGCAGGATGACGGCGCTGCGCTGGCCCGAGCGCGAGCTGGTCGACGTACCGGCGGAGCGCGTCTGGTACGAGCCGGCCAAGCCGCTCGACACGCAGGCGCCCGGCAGCCGCGAGGGCCGGCCGCTCGACCTCGCCGACGTGCACGGTCGGCGTGTCGTGGAGACCCGTCACATGGGCCGGCTCGCGGTGCGCGAGGAGAACGCGGCGGCGGCCCTGGAGGTCATGAGCCGCTTCGCGGTCGACCCGCGGCTCCTCGCCTATCTGCCGCCGACCATGGCACCGACCGCGACCTCCCGCGAGGAGGGCTATCTGGAGCACCCGGCCGAGGCGTTCGCGCAGTACCGCGACGACGGCGTGGCGCGGGTCGTGTGCGAGGAGAAGCACATGGGCTCGCGCGCGGTGGCGCTGGTGTGCCGCGACGCGTCCGTGGCGCGCGAGCGCTTCGGCATCGGCGACCCCGACGACGACGGCGCACCGACCGGCGCGCTGCACACCCGCACGGGCCGCCCCTTCTTCGACGACCCGGCGGTCACCGAGGAGATCCTGAGCCGCCTCCGTACGGCGATCGGCGCCGCCGGTCTCTGGGACGAACTCGACACGGACTGGCTGCTGCTCGACGCCGAGCTGATGCCCTGGTCGCTGAAGGCCACCGGCCTCCTGCGCACCCAGTACGCGGCGGTCGGCGCGGCGGCGGGCGCCGTCTTCCCGGCCGTGACGGGCGCGCTCGAAGCGGCCGTCGGCAGGGGTGTCGACGTGGGCGCGCTGCTGGCCGTCCAGCGTGAACGGGCCACCGACGCGGCCGCGTTCACGGAGGCGTACCGCCGCTACTGCTGGGAGACGGACGGCCTGACGGGCGTACGGCTCGCGCCGTTCCAGCTCCTCGCCGCGCGGGGCCGCAGCCTGGCCGCCGAACCGCACGACCGGCAGCTGGCCTGGATCGACCGGCTGACCGAGCACGACCCGACCGGTCTGCTCCAGGTCACCCGCCGTCTCGTCGTGGAGACGGGCGACGAGGAGTCGGTACGGGCCGGGGTCGACTGGTGGCTGGAGATGACGGGGCGCGGCGGCGAGGGCATGGTCGTCAAGCCGCTCCAGGCGCTCGTACGGGACGGCAGGAAGCGGCTGGTCCAGCCGGGCATCAAGGTGCGCGGGCGTGAGTACCTGCGGATCATCTACGGCCCCGAGTACACGCGCCCGGAGAATCTGGATCGGCTGCGTGGCCGGTTCCTCGGTCACAAGCGGTCGTTGGCGCTGCGGGAGTACGCGCTGGGGCTCGAAGCGCTGGACCGGCTGGCGGACGACGAGCCGCTGTGGCGCGTCCACGAGGCGGTGTTCGCGGTGCTGGCGTTGGAGTCGGAGCCGGTGGATCCCCGGCTGTAGCCGCATGGATGCCGTCAGCTTCATGGGTGTTGTCTCGGATCCGTGTCCGGTGCCTCGACGGGCGGTCGGTGGCCGCGCGCCGAGGCACCGAACGGGGCACCGGAGGATCCGCCGGACAGGGCCCGGCCCGATCGGCAGGACACTCCCTAGCGGGCCAGGCCGGCCAGCTCCGTTCCCGCCAGGAGGAACGCCCCCACCCCGAAGTCCGCTGTCGAGTTGTAGGTGATCGGCTGGCTCGACTCGGGCCGGTCGCCGACGTTCTGGACGTATCCGAGGAAACCGTCGGCGTGCACGGCCGTCGCCACCATCCCGTTCCAGGCGCGGGCGGCGACGGGCAGGTATGTCGCGGACGGCACGAGCTGTGCGCCGATGGCGTACGCGGCGCCGTAGGCGAAGAAGGACGTACCGCTGGTCTCCGGGCCGGGCAGATGCGCCGGGTCGCCGAGGTTGACGTTCCAGAAGCCGTCGGTGCGTTGGAGAGGCCCGAGTGTGGTGACGAGCCGGGTGAGGGTGTCGCGGTACTCGGGAACGTTGGGCGCCCCCGCGGGCAGTGCCTTGAGGACCTTGACATGGCCGGCCGCCACCCAGCCGTTGCCGCGCGACCACAGGACGGGCTTGCCGCTGGGGGAGAGGATCCTGCCGGGCAGGAAGCGGTCGTCGCGGTACCAGAGGCCACCCAGATCGGGGGCCCACAGTCCGGGCCCACCTTGCACGCGCTTGGTGTGGTTGTAGAGGCGCTGGAGCTTGGTGGAAAAGGCGCTGTCGTTGCGCAACTGGCCGAAACGGGCGAACGGCGGCATCGCCATGTGCAGCGCGTCGTCCCACCACCAGTCGTCGTTCTTGTTGGGCTGGTTGGTGATCATGCGGCGCAGCGTGTCCTCGGCCGCGGTGAGCTTGCGCGCCTCGGGCTCGATCTCGTGGAGGTCGAGATAGGTCTGGATGGCGTTGTGGTTGTCCGCGTGCCGGGTGGTGACGCCGCCGAGGATGCCGTAGTTGTGCTTCTCGGCCCAGGCGCGGGCGTAGTTGAGGTAGCGGGCGTCGCGGGTGAGCCGGTGGACGGCCATGAGCCCGCTGAAGAAGGTGGCGCGGGCCCAGCCGTTGTTCCCCGAGTCGCCGTGCGTGCTGATCCAGTGGTCGGTCACGCGGCGCAGCACGGCGATGATCTCGGCGCGGGAAGGCAACTGGGCGGAGGGCGGGGCGGCGTGCGCCGCGGGGGCGAGCAGGAGGGGCAGGGCGGGGGCGGTCAGTGCCAGGGCGGCCCCCCGAACGATCAGTTGTCGTCTATCCATGTGAACAACCTCTCTCGTCTTGGACTGAATATCGTGCAGGTCTAGACCTTGGCATGTCCATGGTGCGTAGTTGACTTTCCGAACGCGGACCCGCATTCATATCCATACGAATCGTTCATCGACATGACTCGCCGCCGACGGAGAGGGACTTCCTCATTCCCCGCGTGAACGGCACCCGATCCGCCAGGATGGGGTCATGGGATTCCATGTCGACTCCGAGACCGGGCGGCTGCGCCGCGTCATACTGCACCGCCCCGACCTGGAGCTGAAGCGGCTCACCCCCGGCAACAAGGACGCGTTGCTCTTCGACGACGTGCTGTGGGTGCGCCGCGCGCGTGAGGAGCACGACGGCTTCGCCGACGTCCTGCGCGACCGGGGCGTCAAGGTCCATCTCTTCGGCGACCTGCTGCGGGAGTCCCTGGACATCCCGACGGCCCGCGCGCTCGTCCTGGACCGTGTCTTCGACGAGAAGGAGTACGGCCCGCTCGCCACCGATCACCTCAGATCGGTCTTCGACCAGCTTCCGACCGGCGAACTGGTGGAGGCGCTGGTCGGCGGTATGACCAAGCGGGAGTTCCTGGACAGCCACGCCGAACCGACCTCCGTCCGCTTCCATGTCATGGACCTGGACGACTTCCTGCTCGACCCGCTGCCCAACCACCTCTTCACCCGCGACACCTCCGCCTGGATCTACGACGGCGTGTCCATCAACGCGATGCGCTGGCCGGCCCGGCAGCGCGAGACCGTCCACTTCGAGGCGATCTACAAGCACCACCCGCTCTTCACCGGCCCGGACGCGGGGCCCTTCCACCACTGGTCCGAGGGGCAGGACGACTACCCCTCCACCATCGAGGGCGGGGACGTCCTGGTCATCGGTGAGGGTGCCGTGCTGATCGGGATGAGCGAGCGCACCACACCGCAGGCCGTCGAGATGCTGGCGCGCGGGATGTTCGAGGCGGGCTCCGCCCGGACGATCGTGGCGCTCGACATGCCCAAGCGGCGTGCCTTCATGCACCTCGACACCGTCATGACCATGGTCGACCGCGACATCTTCACGCAGTACGCGGGCCTCGGCATGCTCCGCTCGTACACCATCGAGCCGGGCGCGGGCGGGAACGAACTCAAGGTGACCGACCATCCGCCGGAGCACATGCACCGCGCGATCGCCGCCGCCCTGGGGCTCGACGAGATCCGTGTCCTGACGGCGACCCAGGACGTGCACGCGGCCGCGCGTGAGCAGTGGGACGACGGCTGCAACGTGCTGGCCGTCGAGCCGGGGGTGGTCGTGGCGTACGAGCGCAACGTCACCACCAACACGTATCTGCGCAAGCAGGGGATCGAGGTGATCGAGATCCGGGGCAGTGAGCTGGGCCGGGGGCGGGGCGGCCCCCGCTGTATGAGCTGTCCGATCGAACGGGACGCGGTCTGACGGGGCGCGGGGTTCTCCTGGGCCGGGCCATCCACGCCCCCTGTATATCAATACGGAAGGTCGTATATAGTTCCAAGGTCTCTGTATCGGTCCCCGTACAGGTCTCCGTATTCGCGACGCAGGAGCAGCCACATGGCGATACAACTCGCAGGCCGCCACTTCCTCAAGGAGCTCGACTTCACCGCCGAGGAGTTCCGGGGGCTGGTCGAGCTGGCCGCCGGGCTCAAGGCCGCGAAGAGGTCGGGCAACGAGGTGCAGCTCCTGCGCGGCAAGAACATCGCCCTCATCTTCGAGAAGGCGTCGACGCGTACGCGCTGCGCGTTCGAGGTGGCCGCCGCCGACCAGGGCGCCTCGACCACGTACATCGACCCGACCGGCTCGCACATCGGCAAGAAGGAGTCCGCCAAGGACACCGCGCGCGTGCTCGGCCGGATGTTCGACGGCATCGAGTTCCGCGGCGACGCGCAGGCGACCGTCGAGGAGCTGGCCGCCTACGCCGGGGTGCCCGTTTTCAACGGGCTCACCGCCGACTGGCACCCCACGCAGATGCTCGCGGACGTGCTCACGATGACCGAGCACACCGACAAGCAGTTGGAGCGGATCGCCTTCGCCTATCTCGGCGACGCCCGCTACAACATGGGCAACTCCTACCTCGTCACCGGCGCGCTGCTGGGCATGGACGTAAGGATCGTCGCGCCCCGCGCCTACTGGCCCGCCGACGACGTCGTCGCCCTCGCCCGTAAGTCCGCCGAGGTCAGCGGCGCCCGGATCACGCTCACCGAGTCGATCGCGGAGGGTGTCGGCGGCGCCGACTTCGTGGCCACCGACGTGTGGGTGTCGATGGGGGAGCCGCAGGAGATCTGGGACGAGCGCATCGCGGCCCTCGGGCCGTACAGCGTGACGATGGACGTGCTGAGCGCCACCGGGAATCCGGACGTGAAGTTCATGCACTGCCTCCCGGCCTTCCACGACCTGGGGACGGTCGTCGGGTGGGAGATCCACGAGCGCCACGGGCTCACGGAACTCGAAGTGACCGACGAGGTGTTCGAGTCCGCGCACTCCGTGGTCTTCGACGAGGCGGAGAACCGGCTGCACACGATCAAGGCCGTGCTCGTCGCGACGCTGGCACCGGACCCGGTCACGCCGCGGGGTGCGGCGCGCTGACCTTCACGGTGTCGGGCGCGCTCGCGTCCACGGTGTCGGGCGCGCCTACGGCCACGGTGTCAGCGCGCCGACAGGGTGAACCAGACCGCCTTGCCCTGATCCGTCGGACGGTGACCGCAGTCGGCGCTCAGCGTACGGATCAGCAGCAGGCCCCTGCCGTGCTCCTGCCAGGGGTCGGGTACGCGGCCGGGCACCGGCGTCGACAGGTCGCCCGGCGGGCCCGGGTCGCCGTCGTGGACCTCGATCTGGCAGCCCGAGGGCAGTAGCTCGACCACCAGCTCGATGGGGATGTCCGGACTGGTGTGCTCGACGGCGTTGGCGACCAGCTCCGCCGTCAGCAGCTCCGCCGTGTCACTGTCCGCCGTCGGTCCGATGTCGGCCAGCGCCGTACGGATCAGGGCACGCGCCATCGGCACCGCTGCCGCGCTGTGCGGCAGGGTGATGCGCCAGGAGGCGGTGTCCGATGCTTCGTCGAGCAAGGCGGGGAATCCGTTCGGGACTGTGCGGGGGGCCGTGAGGTCGTGAGGCGTAACACGGGGAGTCTCCCGACACACGTGGGCTTGAGCCCAACCTTACGGAGCGTGAGCGGCATAACAAGAGGCAGCGGACCGCCGGATATGGGACCTCCGCCACTTATGGCCCGGGACCTTCGGCGGCGCCGGGCGGGATCCGGAGGGTGTGGCGCGGCCCGCTCACGGCCTGGCGCACGGTATCGCCCACGGCGTGGCGTGCGGCTTCGCGCACCACGGGCGTGCGGCTTCGCGCACCGTATCGCGCACTCGTGACGGCGGTCACAGACGAGTGATACCTTTCTTGCGAAGGTCCGCCCAGCATCGAGCTGAAGGAGGCCGCACCCCATGAGCCCGTTCTCCGGTTCCACCCCCCGCACCGAGGAGTGGCGCCATCTGCGGCTGACGCGCGAGGACGGTGTCGCGACCGTCACCCTCGCCCGTCCCGACAAGCTCAACGCCCTCACCTTCGGCGCCTACGCCGACCTGCGCGATCTGCTCGCCGAGCTGTCCAGGGAGCGGTCCGTACGCGCCCTCGTCCTGGCGGGCGAGGGGCGTGGTTTCTGCTCGGGCGGCGACGTGGACGAGATCATCGGTGCCACGCTCTCCATGGACACCGCCCAGCTCCTGGACTTCAACCGGATGACCGGGCAGGTCGTCAGGGCCGTACGTGAATGCCCGTTCCCGGTGATCGCCGCCGTGCACGGGGTCGCCGCCGGTGCCGGCGCCGTCCTCGCGCTGGCCGCCGACTTCCGTATCGCCGACCCCACCGCGCGCTTCGCGTTCCTCTTCACCCGCGTCGGTCTCTCCGGCGGCGACATGGGCGCGGCGTATCTGCTGCCGCGCGTCGTCGGCCTCGGACACGCCACCCGGCTGCTGATGCTCGGCGAACCGGTGCGCGCGCCCGAGGCGACACGCATCGGTCTCATCAGCGAGTTGACCGACGAGGGCGCCGCCGACACCCGCGCCGCCGAACTCGCCCGCCGCCTCGCC
The DNA here is from genome assembly GCF_042667665.1 of Streptomyces sp. NPDC057307. Lineage (NCBI taxonomy): Bacteria > Bacillati > Actinomycetota > Actinomycetes > Kitasatosporales > Streptomycetaceae > Streptomyces > Streptomyces sp. NPDC057307. Next base: position 29,378 of record NZ_JBHUZM010000014.1, read on the forward strand.
GACGGCCCGGCCCTCGCGTACGCGCAGACGAAGGCGCTGCTCACCGCCGAGCTGGACATGCCGCTCGCCGCGTCCGTCGAACTGGACGCCGCCACACAGGCGTTGCTCATGAACGGCGAGGACTACGCCGAGTTCCACGCCGCCTTCACCGAGAAGCGGCCCCCCAAGTGGCAGGGCCGCTAGCCGTGTCGGGCGCGGGGACAGCCGCCGAGGCCCTGCCCGCCGAGCCCCCGGCCGCTCAGCCCCTGAAGGTCGCCGAGCCTCTGCCCGCCGAGCCTCTGAAGGTCGCCGTCATCGGCGGCGGACCGGGCGGGCTGTACGCCGCCGTGCTGCTCAAGCGGCTCGACCCCCGACGCGAGATAACCGTCTGGGAACGCAACGCCCCCGACGACACCTTCGGCTTCGGGGTCGTACTCTCCGACGAGACCCTGGGCGGCATCGAGCACGCCGACCCCACCGTCCACGGCGCCCTGCGGGGCGAGTTCGTGCGCTGGGACGACATCGACATCGTCCACCGGGGCCGCACCCTGACCTCCGGCGGCCACGGCTTCGCCGCCCTCGGCCGCCGCCGGCTCCTGGAGATCCTGCACGAGCGCTGCGCGTCCCTGGGCGTACGGCTCCGCTTCCGCACCCAGGCACCGCCCGCCGCCGAACTCGCCGCCACCCACGACCTGGTGATCGCCGCCGACGGGGTGAACAGCCGCACCCGCGAGAGCCACGCCGATGTCTTCCGGCCCACCGTCACCACCGAGCGCTGCCGCTACATCTGGCTCGCCGCCGACTTCGCCTTCGACGCGTTCCGCTTCGAGATCGCCGAGACCGAACACGGTGTGATGCAGCTCCACGGCTACCCGTTCTCGGCCGACGCGAGCACCGTCATCGTCGAGATGCGCGAAGAGGTCTGGCGCGCGGCGGGGTTCGACGCGCTCGACGAGCGGCAGTCCACCGAGCGGTGCGCCAAGATCTTCGCCGACACGCTCGGCGGGCGGGCGCTGCGGGCCAACAAGTCGTCCTGGACGGCGTTCCGCACGGTCGTCAACGAACACTGGAGCCACGGCAACACGGTCCTCATCGGCGACGCCGCCCACACCGCGCACTTCTCCATCGGCTCCGGCACGAAGCTCGCCGTCGAGGACGCCCTGGCGCTCGCGGCGTGTATCGAGGAGCGGCCCGATCTGCCGGCCGCGCTCGCGGCGTACGAGACCGAGCGGCGCCCCGTCGTGGAGTCGACGCAGCGCGCGGCGGCGGCGAGTCTGCGCTGGTTCGAGGAGCTGGCCACCTATGTCGACCAGCCCGCCCGGCAGTTCGCGTTCGGCCTGCTCACCCGCAGCCGCCGCGTCACCCACGACAATCTGCGGCTGCGCGACGCCCGTTTCACGGGGGCGGTGGAGGCGGACTTCGGCTGCGCGCCCGGTACGCCCCCGATGTTCACCCCCTTCCGGCTGCGCGGACTGACCCTGCGCAACCGGGTCGTGGTCTCGGCCATGGACATGTACGTCGCCGAGGACGGCGTTCCCGGCGACTTCCACCTCGTGCATCTCGGGGCGCGCGCGCTCGGCGGGGCGGGGCTCGTGATGACGGAGATGGTGTGCGTCAGCCCGGAGGGCCGGATCACACCGGGCTGCAGCGGGCTCTGGACGGACGAACAGGGCGCGGCCTGGCGGCGGGTGACGGACTTCGTGCACAACGGCGCCCCCACGGAGGCCGGTTCGGCGGAGGCCGGGGCCGGGGCCGGCGCCGCCATCGGCATCCAGCTCGGCCACTCGGGACGCAAGGGCTCCACCCGCCTCATGTGGGAGGGCATGGACCGGCCGCTGCCGGACGCCAACTGGCCGCTGTCCGCCGCCTCGGCGCTGCCGTACCTACCGGGCATCAGCCAGGTCCCGCAGGCGCTCGACCGGGCCGGACTCACCTCGATACGCGAGCAGTTCGCCGCCGCGGCCCGCCGGGCCGCCGACGCGGGGTTCGACCTGCTCGAACTCCACTGCGCCCACGGCTACCTGCTCTCCGGTTTCCTCTCCCCCCTGACCAACACCCGGACCGACGCCTACGGCGGCGACCTCACGGGAAGGCTCCGCTACCCGCTCGAAGTCTTCGACGCCGTACGGGAGTTGTGGCCCGCCGACCGGCCGATGACCGTCCGGATCTCCGCCACCGACTGGACCCCGGGCGGCAACACCGCCGAGGATGCGGTCGAGATGGCGCGCGCGTTCGTCGCGCACGGGGCCGACGCGATCGACGTGTCGACCGGGCAGGTGGTCCCCGAGGAACGCCCCGAGTTCGGCCGCTCCTACCAGACACCGTTCGCCGACCGCATCCGCAACACCCTCGGGGTCCCGGTGATGGCCGTCGGCGCCATCTCGTCCTGGGACGACGTCAACTCGCTCCTGCTGGCGGGCCGCACGGACCTCTGCGCCCTGGCCCGCCCCCACCTCTACGACCCGCACTGGACCCTTCACGCGGCGGCCGACCAGGGCTACAGCGGCCCGGCCGCACCCTGGCCCCTGCCGTACCGCGCGGGCAGCCGCACACCTCCGACGGGCCGCACGGACGGCCCGAAGCCGAGGTTGACCCTCTCCTGACATGAGTGGGTGTCAGGCCGACGTCAGGCACTCGTGGCAGAGGCAGCCGCCCGGGTGCGGGATGCCCGCGAAGGTCTCCTGGCGGTAGAGCGCCGCGAGGCGTTCGAGGCCCGTCGCCCGCTCCCGCGCCAGCTCCTCCGTGTGGCCCTCGATCCCGAGCTTGCCGGCCCGGCGCAGCACCGCCGGGGTGTGCACGAGCTTGGCCCGGAAGGTGTGCAGATGGCGGGTCGACGTGTCGATGGTGATCCAGTGGCCGGTGTTGCGGGCCTGGCCGACCGTGGTCAGTTCCATGTTGCCCATGCCGGCGTAGGTGGAGACGACGAACACACGCGCGCCGCCCCGGTACGCCTTCGTGCCGGGGCGCAGCTCCTGTCCGCCGTCGCCGTACCGCCGCCACCGCACGATGTTGGCGACGACCATCCACTGCGGTTCGGGTGCTTCGTCCATGCTCCGCATGATGACGGCGGACGGCCGGTCGAGTCATCCGATTTCAGGCCGGGTGGACGAACTCCGCCCCGGCGTCGCGCAGTTGGGTGTGCAGCGCCGTGAAGACCTCCGCCGAGCGTCCGCCCGGCCAGTCCGCCGGCAGCAGTTCCCTCGGCAACCCGGGGTCGGCATACGGCAGTTGGCGCCAGGAGTCGAGCGCCGGCAGATAGTCCCGGTAGGCGGACTCGGCCGGATCGGCGGCCGGGCCGTGAGTCTCCCACCGTCGCAGCACCGGCTCGTGGACCGCCAGGAACTCCTCGTGCAGGGTGGCGATCTCCCCGAGGTCCCACCACCGGCCCACCGCCTCCGCCGTCGCCGCGAAGCCCAGGTGTTCGCCGCGGAACAGGTCGACGTACGGGTCGAGTCGCAGCCGCTCCAGCGCGTGCCGCGTCTCCTCGTACAGATGGCCGGGTGCGATCCACACGCCCGGCGCGGCGGTCCCGAAGCCCAGCCGGGCGAGCCGTGACCGCAGCAGATGGCGCTTGTGCCGCTCGGCCTCGGGGACGGAGAACACCGCGAGCACCCAGCCGTCCGACAGCCGGGGCGCGGGGCGGTCGTAGATGCGCCGGTCGCCGTCGTCGAGGAGTTGCCGGGCGTCGGCCGAGAGCGCGTATCCCGCCGCGCCCTCGGGCGTGCGTTCGGCGATCAGCAGCCCCCGGCGTTTGAGCCGCGACACCGACGACCGCACCGACGGCGCGTCGACCCCGAGCGCGCCGAGCAGCCGGACCAGCTCGGCCACGGCGAGCGGCGCGCCGTCCGGTGTCCGGCCGTACGCGCCGTAGAGGGTGACGATCAGGGATCGCGGGGTGTGCTGCTCGGCCACGTGATCACTCTAGGGCCTGTTTTCGAAGGCTAGGGCCTGTCCGCCAAGGGGCGCCGTCCGCCTGCGGGCGGGGTGCCTTCCGCGAGAACGAGTGCCAGCAGGCCGGGGAACCGCGCCTCGAATTCGGGCTGCCGCAGCCGGTTGAGCCTGCGCGCGCCCTTGTCCACCTGCTCCAGAAGTCCGGCGGCGCGCAGGACCGCGAAGTGGTGGCTGGCGGTCGCCTTCGAGACGGGCAGGTCGAACGTCCCGCATGCCCGGCTGAAATCCGGTTCACCCGCGCATTCGCGCAGGATCGAGCGCCGTACCGGATCGGAGAGGGCGTTGAGCGCGTCCTGCAGGGTCACGTCCTTCGGGTCGGCGTGGACCAGATTTCTGGCACGGGGCGCGACCGGCTCGGCCATCGCGGAGCCCTCCCTCCTCGGCTTGACATGTTAGATCGCCATCGTACAGTGGCAAGTGTTCGATCGGAATCTAACTAAGAATCCAACCAAGTGGAGCGTGCCATGTCGGCGTCGAGCAGCAACGGGCCGCGAGTGGCCGTGGTCACCGGAGCCAGCCGGGGAGCGGGCAAGGGCATCGCCCTCGCGCTCGGGCAGTCGGGCGCGACCGTCTACGTCACGGGTCGCAGCCGGCAGTCGTCCGACTCGCCCTACGGCGGGACGGTCGCGGAGACCGCGGCGCTCGTCGACGAGGCCGGCGGCCGAGGCGTCCCGGTCTCCGTCGACCACGCGGACGACGGCGCCGTGGCGGAGTTGTTCGCCCGGATAGGACGCGAGCACGGCCGGCTCGACATCCTGGTCAACAACGCCGCCGCGGTGGTCAACACCATGTCCCCCGGCGGGTTCTGGGAACAGCCGCTGGAGGCCGCCGATGTCATGGGGGTCGGCCTGCGGTCGCACTACGTCGCGAGCTTCCACGCCGCACCCCTGCTGATCGCCGGCGGCCGGGGCCTGATCGTGAACACCGGCCACTACGGCGCCGTGTCCTACCACCTCGGACCCGCCTACGGTGCCCAGAAGGCCGGCGCCGACAAGATGGCCGCCGACATGGCCAAGGACCTGCGCCCCCACCACGTCGCCGCCGTCTCGATCTGGATGGGCGGGCTGGACACCGAGCGCGCCCGCGCGCACTTCGCGACACTGCCCCCTGAGGCCAGGCCGACGGCCAGGCGCGAGTCCCCGCAGTTCACCGGCCGGGTGATCGCGGCCCTCCACGCGTCGGACGACCTCATGCGGCTCTCCGGCAGGGCGCTGATCGGGGCCGAACTGGGCGCGCACCTCGGTGTCACCGACATCGACGGCAGCGCCCCGCTGTCCCTGCGGTACACCCTCGGCGGACCACCCGAACCCCACCCCAGCCTGTACTGAGCCCCCGGCCCGCACTGCCCCCGGCCCGCACCGAGATCCCGCTCAGGCGTCCGGCCGCAGCCGGAAGCGCTGGAGTTTGCCCGTCGGAGTACGGGGGAGCGCGGCCAGGAACTCGAAGACGCGCGGGCATTTGTACGGCACCAGCCGGGACGTGACGAACGCCCGCAGCGCCTCGCGCGTCTCCTCGCCCGGCCGTACGCCCTCGCGCAGGACGACGTACGCCGCCACGATCTGGCCCCGCAGCTCGTCGGGGTGGCCCACGACCGCCGCCTCCGTCACATCGGGGTGCGCCAGCAGCGCCTCCTCGACCTGGGGGCCCGCGATGTTGTATCCCGCCGAGATGATCATGTCGTCGGCGCGCGCGACATAGCGGAAGTAGCCGTCCGGCTCCCGGACGTAGGTGTCGCCGGTGAGGTTCCAGCCGTCGCGTACGTAGACCGACTGGCGCGCATCGGAGAGATAGCGGCAGCCCACCGGGCCGCGTACGGCCAGCAGCCCCGCCTCCCCGTCGGGCAGCGGGTCGCCGGACTCGTCCACGACCCGCGCCTCCCAGCCGGGCACCGGCACGCCCGTCGTGCCGGGCCGGACCGCCTCGTCGGCGGCCGAGATGAAGATGTGCAGCAGCTCCGTCGCGCCGATGCCGTTGATGACGCGGATCCCGGTCCGGTCGTACCAGTCCTGCCAGGTGGCGGCGGGCAGATTCTCCCCGGCGGACACGCAGCGGCGCAGACCGGAGATGTCGTAGGTCCCCGCGGTCCCCGCGCTCCCCGCGGCGCCGAGTTCGTTCAGCATCACGCGGTACGCCGTCGGCGCCGTGAACAGCACCGACACCCCGCGCTCGGTGACGGCCGCCAACAGCTGCCTGGGGCCCGCCTGTTCGAGCAGCAGTGCCGACGCGCCCGCGCGCATCGGGAAGACGACCAGGCCGCCGAGCCCGAAGGTGAAACCGAGCGGCGGACTGCCGGCGAACACGTCGTCCGGCTCCGGGCGCAGCACATGGCGCGAGAACGTGTCCGCGATGGAGAGCACATCGCGGTGGAAGTGCATACAGCCCTTGGGTCGTCCCGTGGTCCCCGAGGTGAACGCGATGAGCGCGACGTCGTCGGCCGCCGTCTCCACCGCCTCGTACCGCTCAGGCTTCCCCGCCGCCAGCCGCAGCAGATCGTCCGGCGCGTCCCCTCCGTACGTCGCGACGCGCAGCCCCGGCACGTCCGCCTCGACCAGGTCGTCCACCGACCGGATGTCGCAGAGCGCGTGCCCGACCCGGGCGATCTCGCACATCGTGGCCAGCTCCCGCGCCCGCTGCTGGGCGAGCACGGTCACCGCCACCCCGCCCGCCTTGAGCACGGCCAGCCAGCACGCGGCCAGCCAGGGTGTCGTCGGGCCGCGCAGCAGGACCCGGTTGCCCGGCACCACGCCCAGGTCGGAGGTCAGGACGTGCGCGATCCGGTCGACCTGGGCGCGCAGTTGGCCGTACGACCAGCTGCCGCCGGACGGGAGATGGAAGACGGGGCGGTCGGCGCCGAAGCGCTCCACCGTGCGGTCGAGCAGTTCGACGGCGCAGTTGAGCCGGTCGGGCCCGCGCAGTCCGGGCGGGTCGAAGACCAGCTCCGGCCACTGTTCGGGCGGCGGCAGATGGTCGCGCGGAAAAGTGTCGCGGTGCGCCGAGGGTGTGAGAACCGCCGGTGTCAGCTCCATCGTTCGCCCCCTCGTGGGGTGGCTTGGTGGCCTTGTGCATCGAGCGTATCGTGTAGGTGACGACAGTCAACAGTCCGCGATAGACGCGATTCAAGTGAGGGCCCGGATGCCCGTATTCTCGCTCGATCCGGCACAAAAGTCCTGGTGCGACGAGCTGCGCGCCGTCGCCGCCGACCGGCTGCGCCCACTCGCCGAGAAGGGCGAGCCCGGCCGGATCAACCGCCCGCTGGTCGCCGCCCTCGGTGAGCTGGGGCTCCTCGGCCGCATGCTGACCGCCGGAGCGCTCGATCTCTGCCTGCTGCGCGAGTCCCTGGCCCACGGCAGTACGGAGGCCGAGACGGCGCTCGCCCTGCAGGGCCTCGGCAGCTACCCCCTCGTCCAGGCCGGCACCGACGAACAACGGGCGCGCTGGCTGCCCGAGGTGGCGGCGGGCCGCGCCGTGGCCGCGTTCGCGCTGAGCGAGCCGGGCGCCGGATCCGACGCGGCGGCGCTCGCGCTCAGCGCCGTACCGGAGAAGGGCGCGGCCGGCGGCTGGCTGCTCAGCGGCGAGAAGCGCTGGATCTCCAATGCGCCCGAGGCCGACTTCTACACCGTCTTCGCCCGGACCACCCCGGGCGCCGGCGCGCGCGGCGTCACCGCGTTCCTCGTCCCCGCCGACCGGCCGGGACTGACGGGCTCGCCGATCGAGATGCTCTCACCGCATCCCATCGGCGCCCTGGCCTTCGACTCCGTACGCGTGAGCGCCGCCGACGTGCTCGGCGAGGTGGACGCGGGCTTCCGCGTCGCCATGAACACCCTCAACCTCTTCCGCCCGAGCGTCGGCGCCTTCGCCGTCGGCATGGCCGGTGCCGCCCTGGAGGCGACGCTCCTGCACACCGCCGACCGCACCGCCTTCGGCGGCCCGCTCAAGGACCTCCAGTCCGTGGCCCACCAGGTGGCGGAGATGGCCACGCGTACGGAGGCGGCCCGGCTGCTGGTGTACGCGGCGGCCGAGGCGTACGACTCCGGGGCGCCGGACGTGCCGCGCCGCTCCGCGATGGCGAAGCTGTTCGCGACGGAGACCGCGCAGTACGTGGTCGACGCCGCCGTCCAACTGCACGGCGCCCGCGCCCTCCAACGCGGCCACCTGCTGGAACACCTCTACCGCGAGGTCCGCGCGCCCCGGATCTACGAGGGCGCGACCGAGGTCCAACGCACCATCATCGCCAAGGAGTTGTACGGATGAGCCTGCAGCGGACCAACCCCGCGGAACTCGCCCCGCCCACCGGTTTCTCGCACGCCGTGAGCGTGACGGCGACGGAAGGACGGCTGGTGTTCCTGGCCGGGCAGACCGCGCTCGACCCGGCCGGCGAGGTCGTGGGGGAGACCCTGGTCGAGCAGTTCGAGACGGCGCTCGGCAATCTCCTCGCCGCGCTGGCCGCGACGGGCGGCGCCCCCGCCCATCTCGCGCGCGTCACCGTCTACGCCACCGACGTCGCGGACTACCGGGCGCACGCCGCCGAACTGGGCCGGGTGTGGCGGCGGCTCGCCGGCCGCGACTACCCGGCGATGGCGCTGATCGGCGTGGTCAGACTCTGGGACGAGAGCGCGCTGGTGGAGCTGGACGGCATCGCGATGGTGCCCTGAACCCACCTCAACTCCCCCCTCCGCACCGCGAAGTACCGTGGACCGGTCTACGGAGATCGGAGCATGCCGCATGAAGGACGTCACCCCCCTGGCCGAGGGCTGGACGCTGCGCCACGAGCGGACCGACGTACCGGCCGCCGTCCCCGGCTGCGTCCACACCGACCTGCTCGCCGCCGGGATCGTCGAGGACCCCTTCCTCGCCCGGAACGAGACGGCGGTCGCCTGGATCGGCCGTGCGGACTGGCGTTACGACACCGTCCTCGGCGCCCGCGACACCGCGCACGAGCGCACCGACCTCGTCTTCGAGGGACTCGACACCGTCGCCGCGATCAGCGTGGGCGGTGAACGCGTCGGCAACACCCGCAACATGCACCGGAGTTACCGCTTCGACGTGACGGACCGGCTGGACCCCGCCGGTCCCACGCCGCTCTGCGTGGAGTTCACCTCCGCCTACACCGAGGCCGAGGCCGTACGCGCGCTGGTGGGAGAGCGGCCCAACGCCTATCCCGAACCGTTCCAGTACATCCGCAAGATGGCCTGCTCCTTCGGCTGGGACTGGGGGCCCACCCTGGTCACGGCCGGTATGTGGAAGCCCGTCCGCCTGGAGCACTGGTCCACCGCCCGGCTCGCCACCGTCCGCCCGCTGGTGACGGTCGACGGCTCGACCGGCCGCGCCGAACTGCGCGTCGACGTCGAGCGGACCCCCACGGCGGGGGGCCTCACCGTCCGCGCCCGCGTCGGCGACCACACCGCGTCCGTCGACTTCGACGGCGCGCACACCACCGTCACCGTCGAGGTCCCCGACGCCGCCCTCTGGTGGCCCCGCGGCTACGGCGAACAAGCTCTGTACGCGGCGGAGTTGGAGCTGCTGGACGCCGACGGCGCCGTCCTCGACCGCTGGGAGCGGCGGCTCGGATTCCGTACCGTCACCCTCGACACCGGCGCCGACGCGCACGGCACCGCCTTCACCCTGGCCGTCAACGGCGAGCCGGTCTTCGCGCGCGGCGTCAACTGGATCCCCGACGACGTCTTCCCCTCCCGTATCACCCCCGACCGCTACCGCACCCGTCTCACCCAGGCCGCCGACGCGGGCGTCAATCTCGTACGGGTCTGGGGCGGCGGCATCTACGAGAGCGACGACTTCTACGACGTCTGCGACGAACTGGGCCTGCTGGTCTGGCAGGACTTCCCCTTCGCGTGCGCCGCCTACCCCGAGGAGCAGCCGCTGCGCTCCGAGATCGAGGCCGAGGCCCGCGAGAACGTCACCCGCCTCATGCCGCACGCCTCCCTCGTCCTGTGGAACGGCAACAACGAGAACCTGTGGGGCTTCCGCGACTGGGACTGGGAGCCCGCGCTCGCCGGCGACTCCTGGGGCGAGGGCTATTACCTGGGCCTGCTGCCCCGCGTCGTCGCCGAGACCGACCCCACCCGGCCCTACTGGGCGGGCAGCCCCTGGTCCGGCACCTGGGACCACCACCCCAACGACCCCGCGCACGGCACCGCGCACTCCTGGGACGTCTGGAACCGCACCGACTACACCGACTACCTCGACACCGTCCCCCGCTTCGTGGCCGAGTTCGGCTGGCAGGCACCACCCGCCCACGCCACACTGCGCCGCGCCCTGCCGGGAGAGGAACTGTCCGCCACCTCACCGGGCATGCTCCACCACCAGAAGGCGTACGACGGCAACGGCAAACTGGAGCGCGGCCTCGCCCACCACTTCGCCCTGCCCGACACCGGGCCGGCCGGCTTCGACCGCTGGCACTACCTCACCCAGCTCAACCAGGCCCGCGCCATCGCCACCGGCATCGAACACTGGCGGTCCCACTGGCCGGTGTGCGCGGGCACCGTCCTGTGGCAGCTCAACGACTGCTGGCCGGTGACCTCCTGGGCGGCCATCGACGGCGACGCACGCCTCAAACCGCTGTACTTCACGCTGCGGCGGCTGTACGCGGACCGGCTGCTCACCGTGCAGAACCGCGACGGCCGGCCGGCCGTCGTCGCCGACAACCAGTCCCCGACGCCCTGGGACGCCGACGTGCGGCTGCGCCGCATGGCCGCCGACGGGCGGACCCTCGCCGAGACCACGGTGACGGCGCGCGCCGGGGCCCGCTCGGTCGCGTTCGCGCCGGTGCCGGAGGACCTGCTGCCGGACGCCGGTTCGGCGAAGGAGTTCCTGGTCGCCGACGCGGGGGAGCTGCGGGCGGTGCACTTCCCCGTACGCGACCGGGAGTTCGCCTACCCGGCCCCGCGTTACGACGTGGAGACCGTGGACCGCGAGGGCGTCGTGGACGTCGTCGTCACCGCCCGTACGCTGCTGCGCGACCTGCTGCTCCAGGCCGACCGGCTCGCGCCGTCGGCCGTCGCCGACCAGGGGCCGCTGACGCTGCTGCCCGGCGAGAGCGTCACCATCCAGGTACGCGGCTGGGACGGCGACGGGGCCGGCTCGGCCACCGCCGTCCGGGCCGCGCTGTTCATGGTGGAGCCGGCGTGAGCACGGCCGGGCCGGCGCCGCGCGTCCCGGACCGGGGCGAGGTGATCCTCCCTCAAGGTCGCCGCACCGCACCGCACTCAAGGAAAGCGAGGCACACCGATGTCCGACGACGAGCAGCAGATCCGGACCCTGATCGAGCGCTGGGCGGCGGCCGTGCGCACCGGTGACATGGACGGGGTGCTGGCCGACCACGCCGCGGACATCGTGATGTTCGACGTGCCACCGCCCCAGGAGGGCGTACGCGGCCTCGACGCCTACCGCGAGACCTGGCCCGGCTTCTTCGAGTGGCAGGCGAACGGTGCCACGTTCGACCTCCTGGAGCTGGACATCACCGCGGGCGCCGACGTCGCCTACGCGTACGCCCTCCTGCGCTGCGGTTCACCGCGCGAGGTGGCCGAGCGCTCGGCCACCCGGCTGCGGCTGACCGTCGGGCTGCGCAAGGAGCGGGGTCGGTGGGTGGTCGCGCACGAGCACCACTCGTTCCCCGACACGTCGGGCGGCGACGCCTGAGACGGCCGCACCCGGCCCGTCAGCCGTCCAGGTCGACACGCACCGTCAGCAGGTTCGTGCCCATCAGCCGCACCATCGCGCTGTTGCCCGTCGGCAGGGTCCTGAGCCGCGCGCGGGGATCGTCCTCCGGCATCGGACGGGCGGTCCCGTCGTGCCAGACACCCTTGATCCGCACCCGGACCCTCGGGTCGGCCCGGATGTTCCGTACGTACTGCGACGTGTCGCCGTACTCCGACACCAGCCAGAACTCCCGCCCGACCAGGCTTCCGCCGACCGGTGTCCGCCGGGGCAGTCCGGACGTGCGCCCCGTGGTCTCCAGCAGGATCTGCCCCGGCATCCGGGTCGACAGCGGATTGGCGACCCGCCGCTGGAACGTGGTGACGACCCGGTGCTTGATCTCGTCGTAGCGCGACATCCATGACTCCCGTTCGCTGTGCCGACGGCTTCTCATCCTTCTCTTACCTCGCTCATACGCTGCCATCACGCACCGTGCATATTTTCACGCCATGTTCTTCACCTACCTACGGCGCGAACTGCGCCGCCGCCGAAAGGCCGCGCTCGTCGTCGCCTCGGGGCTCGCACTCGGTATCGCGCTGGTCATTGTCGTCAACTCCGTCTCCTCCGGCATGCAGAAGGCCCAGGGGAAGGTCCTGGAGTCGCTGTACGGACTCGGCACCGACATGACCGTCACCAAGGCCGCCCCGCCCGCCTCCGAAGGCGGCACCGCACGGCCCCGCTTCAACTTCGACGCCCAGGACGGCGACGAGCAGCAGAGCAGCGACGTGGTCATGCCGCAAGGCTTCCAGACCCTCGCGTCCAGCACCGTGGACAAGGTCGGCGGCCAGTCCGGCGTGGCCACCGCCGTGGGCGGCCTCAGCCTCACGGTCCTGAAGGTCGACGGGGAGTTCAAGCCCGGCGAGTTCCAGCCGAAGGAGGGCGGCACGACCGGCGGCGGAGGCGGTGGCGGCGGCGGTCCACAGGGTGAAGTACGGGGCGGCGGAGCCAACTTCGGCGTCAACTCCTACACGGTCTACGGTACCGACACCGCCCACCAGGACCTCGGCCCGCTGACCTCCTCCAAGATCACCGACGGCCGCGCGTTCAAAACGACCGAGACCGACGCCAAGGTGGCCGTGGTCGACGCCGCCTACGCGAAGGAGAAGAAGTACAAGGTCGGCACCGAAGTCACCATCAAGGGAACGAAGTTCGAGATCGTCGGCGTATCCACCGCCGACAGCGGTGACGCCGCGGCCAATCTGTACATCCCGCTGAAGCAGGCGCAGACCCTGTCCGACTCCAAGGACAAGGTCACCACGGTCTACGTCCAGGCCGACGACTCGCAGCAGATCGGCGCCGTCAAGTCGGCCATCCAGAAGAACATCTCGGGCACCACCGTCACCACCTCCGCCGACCTCGCCGACACGGTCTCCGGCTCCCTCTCCACCGCGTCCGACCTCGCCACCAGCGTCGGCAAGTGGCTGTCCATCGCCGTCCTCATCGCCGCGTTCGTCGTCGCGGGCCTGCTCACCATGTCGGCCGTGAGCCGCCGCGTACAGGAATTCGGCACGCTCAAGGCCCTCGGCTGGAAGAGCGGGCGCGTCACCCGGCAGGTCGTCGGCGAGGCGATGGTCAACGGGCTGGTCGGCGGCGCGCTCGGCATAGCCGTCGGCGTGGCCGGCGCTTACGCGCTGACCGCGGTCAGCCCGTCCCTCACCGCCCAACTCGGCGCCGCGGCCGGTGGTGCCGGTGCCGGCGGCGGTCCGGGCGGCGGCATGGCCCGTGCGGGCGGCCCCGCCGGTCAGGCCGCCGACAAGGCCGTCGAGATCGCCCTCACCGCACCCGTCTCCGCCGCCACGATCGCCCTGGCGGTCGGCCTCGCGGTGACCGGCGGCCTGATCGCCGGCGCCTTCGGCGGCTGGCGCGCCTCGCGCCTCCGGCCCGCCGACGCGCTGCGCCGCGTCGAGTGACCCCTGGGCCGTACGACCACCCTCCACCCATCGCACAGCCCAGGAGTCGCACCATGTACGAACTCAGCGGCGTCACCAAGCAGTACCGCAGGGGCAAGGACACCGTCCACGCGCTCGCCGGCGTCGACCTGACCATCGGGGAGGGCGACCGGCTGGTCATCAAGGGCCCCACCGGCGGCGGCAAGTCCACCCTCCTCCAGATGCTCGGCGGCCTCGACCGGCCCACCGCGGGCAGCGTCCTGCTCGACGGCACCGACCTCGCCCGGCTCGGCGAGGCCAAACTCACCGACGTACGCGGCCGGTCCATCGGCTTCGTCTTCCAGAGCTTCAACCTCATCCCCACCCTCTCCGCGCAGGAGAACGTCGAGACGGCGCTCGTCCCCCTCGGCGTCAAGGCCGGCGAACGCCGCGACCGCGCCGCCGAGGCCCTGCGCTCCGTCGGCCTGGGGGAGCGCCTCAAGCACGTGCCCTCCGAGATGTCCGGTGGTCAGCAGCAGCGCGTCGCCATCGCGCGGGCGCTGGTCAAACAGCCCAAGGTGCTGCTCGCCGACGAACCCACCGGCAACCTCGACGAGTCCATGCGCGACGAGATCATGGATCTGCTCGAAGGGCTCTGGAAGGAGCACGGGCTGACCTTCGTGATGGTCACCCACGACAGCGCCATCGCACGCCGCGCGACCCGCCTCGCCACCATCAGACGCGGCAGGATCACCATCACCGAGCGCCCGGAGTAGACGGCACGGCGCGCGGCGGCGGGGCGGCCGGAACACGGGCCCCGGGAGGCCCCGGACGGCGACTCGGCGCAGGCCCGGATCGCCGCCCGGGGCCTCCGCGATCCCGGCGGCGTGTGCTCCAGTTCGGCGTACCCCGGTGGAGTGCACCCTCGGGTACGCCGAACGAGCCGTCCGGGCCCGGCGCGGGCCGTACGACGACCGGCGGGGGGTATGCGGCGGCCGGTCGTGCGGACGGAGGTCTCCTCCGCGGGGCGGGCGTGTCAGGCCGGAGTGCGCGGCGTACGACCGTACGCTGAGCCGGTTCGCGGACCCTCCCCACCGCGGGCCCCTCGTTTTCCCCCCGCGTCCCCCCACGCCGGCCCCGGAGGCGTTCTTGCCGTCCAGCTCACCTTCGCCGAATCTGTTCACCCGGCTTCCGCTGGCCGGGAACTACCCGGCGGCTGTCACCCTGGCGCTCCTCGCGCTGAGCCCGTATCTGATCCTCACCACCGCCACCGCCCTGATGGAGCCGCAGATCATGCGGAGCATCGGCGCCACGGCGTACGAACTCCAGCTCACCGCAGGTATGTCGAACGCCGCGTACGCCTTCGGTGCCGTCGCCTGCGCCGACCTCGTGCAGCGGGTGGCCCGGCGCCGGGTCTATCTCGTCTGCGAGAGCGGATTCGTACTGAGTTCGGCGCTCGCGCTCAGCGCGCAGAACATCGGCATGTTCGCCGCCGGAGTGGTCCTCCAGGGGCTGTTCACCGGCATGCTGCTGGTCGCCGCGCTGCCGCCGCTGATCACCGGACACCCCATCAACAAGCTTCAGACCACCGCCGCCGTCGTCAGCCTCGGACTGTTCGGCATGGTGGCCTTCGGGCCACTGGTGGGCGGGCTCGTCGGCTCGTTCGGCGGCTGGCGTCCGCTGTTCGCGGGCATCGGCACCCTGGCGCTGATCGGACTGTTCGTCGGCTCCCTGACCTTCGAGGGCAACGAGCCACCGGACCGGCGTGCCAAATTCGACTGGTCCGCGATCCCGCTCGCGTTCGGCACCACCGCGCTGCCGTTCTTCGGCGTCTCCTGGCTGACCCGCGGCCACTTCAGCGACCCCGAGTTCTACGTACCGGTCTTCGTCGGGCTGGTCTGCGGCGTCGCCCTGGTGGGCGGCCAGTACCGCAAGGAGCGGCCGCTGATGCCGGTGCGGCCCATCAGCAACACCCTGCCGGTCGTCGGCACGCTCAACGCGATGCTCGTCGGGGCCTGCTTCACCACCCTGCTGGAGCTGATCGAGGTCTACTACACCAGGGAGGCGGCGTTCTCCGCCGTACGGATCGGGGCGCTCGTCACACCCCAGATCCTCGGCGTCCTCATCGCCGCCCTGCTGTTCCGCCGGCTCATGTCGACCCGCTGGACGCCGTATCTGGCCCTGTGCGGCACCGTCAGTGTGGCCATCGGTGCCGCCGTCCTGCTCGCCGCCTCCACGTCGAACGCGTCCACGACCGTCCCCGTCGCCTCCTTCTTCCTCGGCTTCGGCGCGGGCGCGGGCGTGACACCGGGACTCTTCCTGGCCGGCTTCTCCGTCCCCGCCCTGCAGATCGGTCCGACCTTCGCCCTGGTCGAGCTGCTGCGCTCGGAGGCGGCGTTCCTGATCGGCCCGGTCCTGCTGCACTTCGCGCTGGTCCAGGGGCTCGCCGACGGATTCCACCAGGCGGTGGGGATCACGCTGGGGATCACCGTGATCGGCGCGGTGAGCCTGGTGACCCTCTACGTCCTCGGCGGCGCCCGGCCGGAGGCCCCGGACCTGGTGTCCTGGCACGCGGGTACGTCCACGGCCTACCACTCGCCCGCCCTGCTGGCCGCCGTCCGCAAGTCCTGACCGTACGGACACGCGCGCCGTGCCCGGCCCCGTCGACATGCGCGGGGCCGGTGGGGGCCGGATAGTGGACGGGTGGGGGCGGCTCTCGGGGTGGAGGCGCATCGATGACCAGGCGCGGCAGAAACTCCGGCGGTAGTCCGAGCGGTCACTCCCGCAGGCGCTCCGGCGCGGATGCCCGGCGGCGGGCGGTCCACCTGACCCCGGCCGAGCGTGCCGAGCGGGGCAAGACGGCGCGCAAGATCGCGCCGAGGTCCGGTCACGCGGAGTTCGAGGCGGGCCGCGACCGGCCCGACCCGGTGTCGGTCGTCGACGCCCAGTCGCAGACGCGGGTCGCGGAGCTGGTGCCCATCCGGTACGGCCGTATGACGGAGTCGCCGTTCCGCTTCTACCGGGGCGCCGCCGCGATCATGGCCGGTGATCTCGCGGCCACCCCGGTCTCCGGCATCAGGGCCCAGCTCTGCGGCGACGCGCATCTGCTGAACTTCCGGCTCCTCGGCTCGCCCGAACGCCGGCTGGTCTTCGACATCAACGACTTCGACGAGACGCTGCCGGGCCCGTGGGAGTGGGACGTCAAGCGGCTCGCCGCGAGCCTGGTGATCGCCGGCCGGGAGAACGGCTACTCCGCCAAGGAGCGGTCCATGATCGTACGGGCGGCCGTACGGTCCTACCGCGAGCGCATGCGCGCCTTCGCCGGGATGGGCAATCTCGACGTCTGGTACACCGTCGCCGACATGGCGGAACTCGCGCCGCTGGCCGACCGGCGGCTCGGCGCCAAGGGCCGGGAGCGGCTGTCGAAGTCGATGACGAAGGCGCGCACCCGCGACAGCCTCAAGGCGTTCGAGAAGCTGACCCGGCCGCGCGACGGCGAGCGCCGCTTCGCGGCCGATCCGCCGCTGGTCGTGCCGATCGACGACCTGCTGCGGGGCGGGCAGCACGAGACGTTCGTGACCGAACTCCACAAGCTGGTCGACCGGTACGGCAGAAGCCTGTCCACCGAGCGGAGGCAACTGCTCCGGCAGTACCGCGTGGTCGACATCGCCCGCAAGGTCGTCGGCGTGGGCAGCGTGGGCACGCGCTGCTGGATCCTGCTCCTGCTGGGCAAGGACGACACGGATCCGCTGATCCTCCAGGCGAAGGAGGCGGACCACTCGGTGCTGGCCGAGCACGTGGGCGCGAGTGAGTACAACAATCAGGGGCAGCGCGTCGTCGCCGGGCAGCGGCTCATGCAGGCGGTGGGCGACGTCTTTCTGGGGTGGGACCGGGTGCGCGGACTGGACGGCCGTCAACGGGACTTCTACGTAAGGCAGTTGCACGACTGGAAAGGCATCCTGGAACCGCAGGAGATGATCCCCAACGGGATGCGGGTGTTCGGTGAGATGTGCGGCGCGACACTCGCCCGCGCCCACGCCCGCTCGGGCGACCGGATCGCCGTCGCCGCGTATCTGGGCGCCGGCCCCACGTTCGACAACGCGCTGGCCGACTTCGCGGAGAGCTACGCCGACCAGAACGAGCGCGACCACGCGGCCCTGGTGGCCGCCGTGAAGTCGGGGCGGGTGCCGGCCGAGGCGGGGTGACCCGCCGGCAGCCCCACGCGATCCCACAGAGGCACGCGGAACGCGCCGTCCCCAACGCCCGTCCCCAACACCCTTTCCTTTCACACCGCCTGACGGTGGGTCACCGGGCCCTGAGTGACCAGTTCGTGCGGCACGGATTGCCCTTGAACGCCCTTGGCAGATCGGTGAGTTGGTCCGCGCCGCACGGCCCGTACCAGGTGATCACCGCGGCGCCCGCAGGCTCGGCGCTGTCGGAGGCGGTGGCGCATGCGATCTGGCCGCTGATCGCCGCGTGCGACACCTCCCGCCCCCTGCACGCGGGGGTCGGCCCCCGCGCCGACGGCCCGCAGGATCTCAACGGTTCGCTGTCGCAGGCCCGTTACGCCCTGGCCTCCGGCCGCAACACCGCCCCCGGCACGTCGTCCGTCACCGACGCCGCGAGTTTCACCGGCCTCGATGCGCTGCTGACCGGCATACCCGAGGAGGTTCGCGCCGCGTACAGCCACACCGTCCTGGCCGCACTCCTCGACGCCGACAACGCCTCGTCGGCGGCCCTGCTCCAGACCCTGGAGACGTTCCTCGCCCGCCACGGATCATGGGCGCGCGCGGCGGATCGAGCACATCACCGGCCGCGACCTGTCCCGCCTGGACGACCGCCTCGACCTGCGGGCGGCGCTGCTGTGCCGCGGCCGGTGACGCCGTCTCGGCCGGTTGCTAGCCGGCCTGGTTCCCGCTGCCCTGCTCCGCCAGCTTGGCCGTCACATCGACCGTGTCCTTGGCGGCCGGCGCGGTGACGTTCACGTCCGTACCGAAGTCGCTGAGCTTCAGCGTGGTGAGGACGGCGACCTGGGCGGGGCCCTCGGTCTCGCCCGCCGGGCGCTTGACCGTCAGCTCCATCTTCTGCTGCCGCAGCCGCCCGTCCCCGTCCAGCCAGATGTCCAGCGGGAGCGTGGCGCCGAGCTGTTCCTTCAGCTTCCGGGTCTGCTCGGTGTTGTCCTTCGCGAGCGCGTCGACATCCACCGTCACCCGGTAGTGCGTGGTCTTCGCACCGTCGACGGTCGCGGTGCCGACCTTCTTCACATTCTTGTCCGAGATGCCCTTAGTGTACGAGAACGAGGCGGCCGGATCGCTGACCTGCCCGGCACCCGCGCCGGCGCCCTGCTGCTCGGCCAGCTTCGCCAGGTCGATCTTCATCCAGGATTTGCCGTCGGGCAGGCCGCTCCCCGACCCGGCCGGCGGCTGCTGGTAGATCATCCCGTCCAGGGTGCGCTGCTGCAGCTCCTGCCCCTGGGAGGTGAGCGTGACGTCGCTGCTGCCGTCGGCCAGGTCGACCACTCCGGCACCGGTGGCGGCCGCCTGCTCGCCGGCTCCCTTGACCTCGGTGGCGAGCGTCAGCTTGGCGGTCTTGGCGCCGGCGGTCTTGTGATGCGTGGCCTGCACGGCCCGCGTCGACTGCTTGACGCCGTCCGGGCCGCCGCCGCCCGCGGACTTCTTGCCGCCGTCGGAGCCGCCACTGCCGCAGCCCGCCAGGGTCACTGCCACCAGACCACCGGCCACCGCTGTCGCCACGACGCGCTTACGATTGTTCGGCCTTTCCATCAGGATCTCCTCCATTGCGCAGTCTCGGTCAACCGTCGACCTTCATCCGACTTCATCTGATGAACCGTCTGCCCGTGGACGTTAGGCACACGCGTCAGACAACTGGAGGGACCAACTCCGTTGCACCGTAAGGCGCCGCTTCCGCCGGTACGGAACCCGCGACGCACGCGGACCCGCTGCTGTACGTGCCGATGTACAGCCGGCCAGCCGGCCAGGCGGCCTCGGCCTCGGCCGAGGCGCCGACGGGCGTTCCCGTAGCCGCCGCCTGCGCGGGGGCGTTGATCCCGGCCGGCGCCAGGACGGCGATTCCGGCAGTCACGAGTGCTGCGAGGTGGGCCGCTCCGAACCCGGCTGTTAGGCTGTCTGGCAGCGAAGGGGAGTAGTCCCGAGAACCGCTGGTCGACACACTGGACGCCTGAGGGCGCCCCGGCCACCGGGCCACCGCATAATCTGCGGGGCGGACGAGACCTTCGGCCAAGGCATGATCCGGCCCGCACTTCTGTGGGGGCCGTCCGTCGTGCCGGGTCGAGTGGTTCTTCCCGTCGCCCTCTGGGTGCCGTACGAGCTGACGGCCCGGCCCCAGCAGAGAGCAAGAGAATGACCTTCGACCCCCTGGCGATTCTCACCGCCTTCGGGCTGATCTTCCTCGCGGAGCTCCCCGACAAGACCATGTTCGCCTCACTGGCCATGGGCACCCGGATGAGGCCGCTGTACGTGTGGTTCGGCACCTCCACGGCCTTCATCGTGCACGTCGCCATCGCCGTCGGCGCCGGCAGTCTGCTGGGGATGCTCCCGGAGATGGCCGTCAAGCTGGTCTCCGCCGCCCTGTTCGCGTTCGGCGCCGTCGTCCTGCTGCGCAGCGGGGACGATGACGACGAAGACGGCGCGGGCAAGACCGTCACCGGCTTCTGGCCCGTCTACACCACCGCGTTCATGGCCGTCTTCATCAGCGAGTGGGGCGACCTCACCCAGATCACCACGGCCAACCTGGCCGCGAGCAACGGCTGGCTGCCCACCGCGATCGGCTCGGCCCTCGCGCTGATGTCGGTCTCCGCCCTCGCCCTGCTCGCGGGCCGCTTCATCGCCCAGCGCGTCCCCCTCAAGACGGTGCAGCGCATCGGCGCGGCCTGCATGGCCGGACTCGCGATCTGGACGCTCGTCGAAGCCTTCACCGTCTGAGGCGCCAGGGGCGATCGGAGGCTCGACGACCGGCACGGCCGTACCCGACCACCTGGACGGCTCAGCCGAACCGGTCGTGGTCCGCCAGGACTTCATCGACGACCCGGCGGTGGACGGCCGCCCCCGCCGGGTCGGTGTCGCCGAGATCGACCAGGGTGATCAGGGCCTTCCACAGCGCCCAGCCGCGGGCTCTCGCCCAAGTGCCTTCGTCCTGCCCGACGGTGCGGCGGAACGCGGCACGGCTGTCGCCGGAGAACATCGTCCACGCGATCACCAAGTCGCACGCGGGATCGCCGACACCCGACGTACCGAAGTCGATGACGGCGGCCAACTTCCCGTCCCGCGCGAGGAGGTTGCCGCTGCCGATGTCGCCGTGGAACCACACCGGGGGCTCCTGTCGACTGGTGGTGAGGGCCGCCTCCCAGACGGCCGTCGCACGGGCGGTGTCGCCGCGACCGCCGAGCGCGGCCAGGGACCGGCGCGTCTCGTCGTCGTAGTGGGCCGGGGGAGCGCCCCGGTAGAAGCTGTGCGCGCCCGCCGGGGGGCCGTCGGCGGCGTCGACGCGTTGCAGGGCGAGGAGGAACTCGCCCACCGACGTCGCGAAGAGCGGCAGGTCGTCGATGCGGTCGGGAGTCGCGGTCGTGCCGTCCAGCCAGCCGCGGACCGACCAGTTGAACGGATATCCCTCCCCGGGTTCCCCCACGGCCAGGACCGGGGGGACGGGCACGGGCAGCGACGGCGCGAGCTTCGGCAGCCACCGGTTCTCCTTGTCGACCGCGGGGGCGTAGCCCTCGGCGGTCGGCAGGCGCACGGTCATCGTGTCGCCGAGCCGGTAGGTCCGGTTGTCCCAGCCGTCCACCTCGACCGGCGTGACGGACAGGCCGCTCCACTGCGGGAATTGGGCCGCGATCAGACGTCCCACCAGTGCCGCGTCGATCCCCGCGCGGCCGTCGGTGTACGGGCTCTCAACCATCCAGGGATCATGACTTCCGCCCGGCGGCCGTGCAAGGCGGTTTCCGCGCCGCAGCGAACACGCGCCGGGCCGTAGCGAACACGCGCCGGACCGGAGTGAACAGGAGGCGGCCGAGCCCGTGTTCAAGGTCCCGGCCTGTGCCGACCCCGTCGCCCACTAGAGTGAAGCGGTGACCCCCCTGCCGGAGAACCCGCAGCGACCGATCAGCGAAGACGACCGCGACACGGCCGTGCGGCGGCTCCAGGAGGCGTACGCCGAAGGGCACATCTCCCACGAGGAGATGGACGGACACCTCCACACCGCGCTCACCGCCAGGACCCACAGCGAGCTGGCGCCGGCACTGGCCGCGCTCCCGGCGGAGAAGCCGGCCACCACGTCCACGATCGCCGCCGCCGGCGGACGGATCCGGCGGGGCGGCGCATGGCGGGTACCTCGGAACCTCAAGGTCGAGTCCGCCTTCGGGAGGGTGCATCTGGACCTGTCGCGGGCGGTCGTCGAACACTCGGTGGTCGACATCGAGTTGCAGCTCGGCACCGGCAGGGCCAAGATCACGGTGCCTCGTGACGCGATCGTCGACATCGACAATCTGCACACCGGTTGGAAGGACACGCACTACAAGCCCCCGCGGCGCTCCCGCCCCGGCGGTCCGACGATCCGGATCTCCGGGACGATGGGCTTCGGCCGGCTGAAGATCCGCCACGCGGGCCGCTGAGGCGGCACCCGTCCCCGTGCGTCCTGGTCACCGGCGCAGCGCGAACAGATACAGTCCCCGCTCCCCGGCCGCCGCGACGACGCGGCTGTCGGGCGCCCACAGACAGGAGTGCAGGGGGCCGTCGACCCGCATCAGGGTGGCCACCCGCTCCGTGGCCCGGTCCCAGATCCGTAGCGTTCCCTGCGCGTCGGTGGTGGCGAGCCAGGCACCGTCGGGTGCGACGGAGACCGACGTCGCTCCGTCGGTGTGGGCGGTGAGGACCGACGTACACGCCCCGCCGGTCCGGTCCCAGACGCGCACCGTCATGTCCTGACCGGTGGTGGCGAGCCAGCTTCCGTCGGACGCGACGGTCACCGATTCCGCGCCGTACGCGGGCACGGTGCGCGTGCACGTGCCGCTCGCCCGGTCCCAGATCCGTAGCATCCCCTGCCCGTCGGTCGTGGCGAGCCAGGTCCCGTCCGGCGAGACGGTCACCGACCGCACCGAACCGGCGTGCCCGGCGAAAGTGCCGGTGCTCGTCCCGGTCGCCCGGTCCCGGATCCGTAGCGTCCCCTGCCCGTCGGCGGTGGCGAGCCAGGTGCCGTCCGGTGCGATCGCGACCGGCTCCTCCCCGTCGGTCCCGCCCGCCGGGACCGACGTGCTCGTGCCGCTTGCGCGGTCCCGGATCCGCAGGTCGCTCTCCGCGCTTCTGGTGGCGATCCAGCCGCCGTCGGCCGGGATCGCCACCAGCTCCAGGTGCCGGACGGGGTCGTTCGCGGCGACCGGGGGCCCCGCGCCGGTACGGTTCCAGATCCGTACGGTCCTGTCGTCGCTGGTGGTGGCCAGCCAGCTGCCGTCCGCGGCGAACGTCACCGACTCCACCCGTCCGGCGTGGCCGGTGAGTACGGCGTCGCAGGAGCCGGTGCTCCGGTTCCAGACGCGTACGGTCTGGTCGTCACCGGCGGTGGCGACCCAGGCCCCGCTCCGCGAGATCGCCACCGACCGCACCGGGCCGGTGTGGCCGGTGAGCACGGCGGTGCCGGTACCGCTGACGGGGTTCCAGATCCGGGCTGTTCCGTCGTCGCCGGCGGTGGCGATCCAGGTGCTGTTCTCCGAGACGGTGACCGACCGGATCGTGCCGGTGTGCCCGGTGAGGGTGGCGGTGAAGTTCTTCGTGCGACGGTTCCAGAGGCGTACGGTGCCGTTGTCGCTCGCGATGGCGAGCCAGGCCCCGTTCGGTGCGACCGTCACCAACTCCACCAGGCTTGCGGGATCGTCGAGAACCACGGTGCACACGGCTTCGTCCTGGCACGCGATGCGCACCTTTCTGCCGTAGCCGAGGAAGGCGATCCACGTCCCGTCGTTCGCCCTCATGACCTGCCACACACCGCGGGTGCTGCCGGTCGTGAAAGAGCTGACGGCGGATCCGCCCGCGGGGTTCCAGACGCCCGTCTCCCTGTCACTGATGAGGGCGACCTCGGTTCCGTCCGGTGAGATCGCCACCGACCTCACCGACTGCGGGATGTCGTCGACGTTGGGTGTGACGATCTTGCGGGTGGGGGTTCCGTCGACGGGGTTCCAGATCCGCACCTTGTCCGTGCCGTTGGCGGTGGCGATCCAGGTGCTGTCAGGGGCGATCGCCATCGACTCCACCGCGTTCCTCCTGCCCCTCGGTCTGGTGAGAGTGCAGGTGCAGGTGCCGGTGGCGGGGTCCCAGACGCGTACCTCGGCGGTCCCCTCGGTGGTGGCGAGCCAGGTGCCGTTCGGTGCGATCGCCAACCGGTCCACCGGGCCGGTGAATCCGGTGAGCGTACGCAGGAGTGCGGGAACCGGGAGGTCCGGCGGGGGCCACGCGTTGACCAACACCGGCCCCGGGGGCGGCGGTCGCAGCCGCGCGGCCACCTGGTCGGCCCAGAGCGGGAGACCTTCGAGGCGGCTGTGCAGAACCGACGTCAACGCCTGGGCGGGGTCCGTGGGCGTGAGGAGATGGGCGGCCTGCGCGATGGTGTGGGCGCGCGCGGCGGCGGTGGGGCCCCCGATCCGGGTGAGATCACTCCAGGGGGCGGTGGGACCGCGCTGCGCCAGCCGGGTCTCCACCCAGCGCAGGTCGCTCGCCACGGCCTCGGCGAACTCGGGCGGACCGGCGGCCAGCAGATGCTCGATCAGATGGTCGAGCAGATAGCCCTCGCGCAGTTCCCACCACGCCCTGCCCGGGTCGGGTGCGGAGGCGGCCAGAGGTCCGGCGGCGGGGAGGTCGTCGGCCACGGCGTCGACCAGCCGGGCATGGACGGTGGCCAGCGCCGCCTCGCCCAGCTCACCGGCCAGGTAGTCGCGGATCACGTCGTGCAAGGTGATCCGGCCCTCGCTCTCGGCGGACAGCGACAGCAACGACAGCCGTTCCAGGTCCGCGCACAGGGCACGGGACCGCGACTCGGTCAGACCACCGGTCACGCCCCACAACCGCGCGACGAGGGACAACGGCACCGCCTCGTCCTCCGCGAAGACCGCCAGCTCCGCGAAGCGGTCGGCGCCTCCCGGGGGAAGCAGCGTGGTGGCCGCTTCGACCGTGGCCCGCACCGCCCGGTTCCTGCGTTCGGGATCGTCCAGATCCAGGACGCCCGACGTAGGGTCCACGACCGCCGGTCCGTGCGCGGACAGCTCCCGCAGCATGTCGGTGGCGGTGGTGGTGACGTCGGCGCCGGTGGCGACCTGCTCCGCGATGAGCCGGTTCGCCAGGCGCAGCAGCAGGGCCCACCGGCCGGTGGCCCGCAGCAGCGCCTCCGTGATGTCGTCCGGCAGGGGCGGCAGTTGCCAGGTGAGGACGGCCCGCGCCTGGTCGGGCGACATCTCGTCGACCGGGATCGACCGTGCGCCGGGCGGCAGCAGCGAGGGGATACGGGTCGTGACCAGACGTACGCAGCGCTTCCCACCGCGCAGGAACGGGGCGAGCTGCTCGCTCTCCCACACGTCGTCCAGGACCAGCAGCGTGCGTGGGCGCTGGTTCAGCAGCCGGCCCAGATGGGCGCCGGCGAGAGCGGGGTCGTCGAACTCCTCGGTGTTCCCGGTGATGAAGCGGGTGGCCTCGGCCACCTTCGCCGCGATCGCGGCCCGGCCGCGTACGTCCCGGCCGATGGTGACGGTGTACACCCGGCCCCGAAACCGCCGCCGGACCTGGGCGTTGGCACACACCACCCCGGCCAGCGTCGTCTTGCCGAAGCCGCCCGCGCCGGACAACGAGGTGGTGATCCCGACGGCCCCACCGCTGCCGCACACGGCCGCGACGACGTCGTCCCCCTGGCCGCGGTCGACCACCCAGTCGGCGACCGGTGGGGGCTCGGGCGGCGGTGGATCACCGGCGGCGGCGGGCTGCTCCTGCCGTACGGCCACGGCGACGGCGACCAGGACCGCCAGCAGGGCCGTACCCGCGACGGACTCCCAGGAGTTCCGCCGTAACAGATCCAGGACGCCGGGCCAACGCGCGTCCGACGTGGCGGCGTTGGCGGCCAGCGCCCCCAACACGGCCAGAGCGACACCGGCACCGGCCAGCAGCACCATGCATGTGACGCGTCCTCGCACCCGTACTCCTGTGTACCCGTGGTCCGGTCGGCCCGACACTATCGGCGACGACTCGCCTTCGACGGCCGGTTGAGGCACACCGGCCCCGGACGGGGGCGGTGATCGCTGTGCGCGCGCTCAGAGCGCTATGAGACCCGCGTTCGTCGGCCTGAAGCCGCAGGCGTCGAAGTAGAACGCCCGCAGGTCGTCGTCGAAGTCGACGTGCAGCCATGCGCACTTCGCCGCGCGGGCCTCTTCGGCGGCCGTGGCGACGAGTCCGGCTCCGATCCCGGAGCGACGGAGTGCAGCGCCGACCATGGTGTCCAGGATGAACGCGTGGACGCCGCCGTCCCAGGCGACGTTGACGAAGCCGACGAGTTCTCCCTCGCGCCGTGCGCAGACCCAGCCGAGGCTGTGGCGGTGGACCCGCGCCAGCCAGTCGAGGTCCAGGGGCGGGTGGTCGAAGCCCTCCGCGTGCAACACGTTGACGTCCGTGTTCTCGAAGTCGCCCCGCCATTCGTACGTGATCGTCATGCCGCGAGCCTAGACGGCCTTCAGCCACCCCCGTGGCGGTCCCGGGCGTCAACGGGGCGTGCGTGGGCGAGAATTGCGGCGCACGCTCATGAGAGACGTCTGTGCCTCTGGAGGGGAACGTGACCGGAGTCCCGGTGATCGCGGCGGCCGGCGCGACGGTCGCACTGGGCGGTACGACGCTGCTCGCACCCACGACGTTCGCGGTGATGCCGGGCGAGTTCTGGTGTGTCACGGGCGGCAACGGTTCAGGGAAGACGACTCTGATGCGCGCGTTCCTGGGCAGTCGGAGTCTGACGGCCGGTTCGTGTTCGGTGCGGGGCGAACCCGCCGACATGGCGCGGCCGTCGCACCGGCGTCTCGTGGCTTCGCTCGTCGACCCGATCCCCTTCGCCCGCGACATGACGCTGCGCGAGCAGGTGACATTGGTCGCCGCCTCCTGGTACGGCAACGCCCCGGACACCGCCGAACGCGCCGAAGGGATCATCGAGCGGCTGGGACTGTCCCCGCTGGGTGAACGGTTCCCCCATCAGGTCTCGTCCGGACAGCTCCAACTCTTCAGCCTCGCGCTGACGTTGGTACGCCCTGCCGACGTCGTCCTGCTCGACGAGCCCGAGCGGCACCTCGACAGCGACCGCGTCGAGCTGGTGGCCGCGCTGCTCACCGAGCGGGCGAAGCAGGGCACGGCGTTCCTGGTCGCCACCCACGAGGCCGCGCTGGTGGAAGCGCGCGACAGCCGCGTGGAGCTGGGATGACGACGCGGGCCGTCGCGGCCCCCGAATCCGGGGCCAGGGGTCGCGTCCACGCCGTACGGCAGCGGTACGCCCGCCGAGGCGACCGGGCCACGGTGCGTGGCCGCGCGTACACCGTCTATCTCGTCGCTCTCTTCGGCGTCTTCTACCTGGTGCCGATGGTCCACGCCCGGAGCACGTCGCCGGCGCTCGTCTCCGTGGGGTCCCTCACCGAGGCGACACCCCTGGCGTGCGCGCTCGCGGTGGCGGGGTGCTGGGGTGCCCAACTCGCCGGCCGGTTCTGGGGACCGCTGGTGATCCAGCCCTTCCTGCTGCACGTGTTCATGTCCACGGACCTCTCCCCGACGCGCTACCTCGGCACCATCGCCCGGCGCCGACTGGTGTACGCGAGCACGGCCACGCTGCTGTCGGCGTGCGCGGCGGCGTACCTCGCGACCGACCTGTTCGCCCGCCTCGGCACCGCGCTGCCGGGTCTCGCGGTCGCGGTGGGGATCAGCGCCGTCGCCGCGACGGCCTGGCTCTGGGGCCAGGTACGGGCGGTGCCCGACAATCTCCTGCCGGCTTCCGCCGTGGGCGTCGGGGCGCTCGTCGTGACCGTGGCGACCCGGTCGGCTCCGGACGGCGCGGGCGGCCTGTGGCTCGTCGCCGGCCTGCTCGCGGTCACGGCCGCGGCTCTCGGACGCGCGGCCTTCCGATCGATCCGTACGGTCGATCTCGCCCGGCTCGCACGCGAGTCGGCACGCGCCTCCCAGGCCCAGGCGTACGCGTGGACGGGCACGCTCCACCACGCGCTCGATCTGTACCGGCCGGAGCCGCGCGGGTTCACCTCGGCCCTGATCCGCTCGGACGGACGCCTTCGCGGGTATCTCGCCCAGGGCGCGATTCGGGCACTCCGAACGCCCGGTCGCGCGAGTGCGGCCGTAACCCTCCTGCTGATCGGCGGCGCCGCGCTGACGCACGGCGCGGCGTCCGGACCCGGCGGTCCGGAAGGCGGCCTGGCGTTGTTGGCGTGGGTGGCCGGATCGGTCTGTGTGTACCTGGGATCCGGCTGGGTGAGCGAGACCTGGCGCGGTCTGCGCGACGAGCTGACCCTGGCCCCGCTGTTCGGTGAGTGGTGGGGCGGGGCGCTCGCCCGCACGCTGGCCTGGCCCGTCGTCGCCGTAACGGCCGGTGCGTGCCTGGGAGGCGGCCTGGCGGTCATGACCCGGTGGTCACTTCACAGCGGACGCCCGGGAAACACGGTCCTGCTCGTCGCTGGGTCGTTGGTGCTGGTGCTCGGCGCCAGATTCCTGCGGGAGATGAAGCTGCACCTGCCGCTCGAACTGCTCCTCCCGATCATCACGCCACTCGGCGACCTCTCCGGACTACGCATCGTGGCCTGGCAGTTCGACGGCATCGTCGCCGTGGTGATCGGAGTCGCCGTGATGGCCGCCGTCCCGTCCGCGCCCGGTGCCGCCGCACTCGCGATCGGCATGGCCGCCTGCTGCGTCTGGGCGGGACTGCGCCGGACGGGTTGGGCACACCGGGGGCTGCTGTCCCGCCTGGGCCGGGTGTAGTACGGGCAGCGAGTCGCGAAGGGTGACCAGTTCGGGATCGAGGAGCAGCTCGCCCGTCGGTACGTCGCGATTGCTCACCAGGGCCGGCACCCCCCGGCCGATTTCCAGGGCGAGCCCGGACGTGGGCCGGCGGACCGTGGTCAGCGGTGGGCCGGTGAACTCCGTGATCATCGAGCCGTCGTGGCCCACCACCGAGACATCGGCCGGCACCAACTCGACCGGCCGGTCGGCCCATTCGTGGGAGGCGCGCTTCCCCGGCACGTACGCCACAGTTCAAGGTGAACGGCCGGCCGCGGAAGGCGCGGACGCACCGCCCCTCGCGGCCGCGTCACTCCGCTGCGTGGCCTCATCACGCTTACGGGTGACTGCGCTCGGTGCGTGTACGGGGCCAAGATCGCTTACATGAAATCCTCCTTGATCCGCCGCGCGTGTGCCGCCGCCCTGGTGCTGGCCACGACGATGGCCCCCGCGGTGGCGGCCCAGTCGGACGGCACCTCCGCGAGGCCCGGCACCGCCGTGAAGTCCGCCGCCGGTGCGAAGTCCGCCGCCGGCGCGAAAGCCGCCATCGGGGCGAAGGCCCGGCTACTGGGCGAGAAGATCGTGCCGCGCGCACTCGCCTTCCAGGGCACGACCGTTGGCGGGCTGTCCGGCATCGACCGGAATCCGTGCACGGGCGAGTACGTCATGATCAGCGACGACCGCTCGGTGCTGCAGCCCGCCCGCTTCTACACCGCGCGGATCGCGGTGGACGGCGCCGGGGTGCACGCTGTCGACTTCACCGCCACCCACCCGTTCCGCCAGCCGGACGGCTCGGTCTACCCGCCGGCGAGCGCCGGCGACGGCAAGGCCGTGGACCCGGAAGAGGTACGGGTGGACCCCCGGAGCTGCCGGTACTGGTGGGCGCAGGAGGGCGACCGGCCGAGGTCGGCGAGCGACCCGCTGATCCAGCCGTCGATCCAGTTCGCCGGCCGCACCGGCGCCTACCGCGGCCAACTGACGCTGCCGCCCAACTACGAGGTCACCAGGGGCGATCGGGGCCCCCGGCGGAACAAGGCGGTCGAGGCGATCACCTTCGGGGACAAGGACCGCGTGCTGACCAGCGCCGTCGAAGGTCCGCTGCTCCAGGACGGCCCGGAGCCCACCCTGGAGCGCGGCGCCCTGGTCCGCGTCACCCAGCAGAGCCGCGACGGCGCCGTGCTGGCGCAGTTCGCCTACCCGCTGGAGAAGATCTTCGCCGAGTCCGACCCGTCCAGCCCGTGGCCCCCGGACACCGGCGTGCCCTCGATCCTCGCGTTCCCCGAGGACCCCAGCCGCTATCTCGTACTCGAACGTTCGTGGGTGGCGGGCTCGGGTTACAAGATCCGCGTCTACGACGCCACGACCCGTGGTGCGACCGAGGTGCGGAACATCGACTCCCTGGCCGGACAGCGGGTCGTACCGATGCGCAAGAAACTGGTCGCGGACTTCGACGACTTGGGTCTGTCCACGGTCGACAACACCGAGGGCATGACGTGGGGTCCGGCCCTGCCGGGCGGCGAGCGGACGCTGGTCCTGGTCAGCGACGACAACTTCGCCGACGACGCGGTCACCCAGGTCGTCGCGCTCGGCGTCCGCGACCGCTGAGCATCCGTCAACTGCAGTCGGTACC
The DNA here is from genome assembly GCF_042667665.1 of Streptomyces sp. NPDC057307. NCBI lineage: Bacteria > Bacillati > Actinomycetota > Actinomycetes > Kitasatosporales > Streptomycetaceae > Streptomyces > Streptomyces sp. NPDC057307. The sequence continues at coordinate 59,557 of NZ_JBHUZM010000014.1, forward strand.
GCCAAGTGCACTGAACGGGCCCGGGACTTCGTGTCTCGGCCCGTTCAGTACGTTCCGTCCTCGCGCGCTTCTATTTCCCGAGTGCGCCGGCGCGCGCGGAGGTTCGGGCAGAGGTAGAAGAGTTCGGGGTCTCCTTCGTCGAGGCCGTGGAGAATACCGGCCCTGCGCCAGCCCGCGTGGTTCAGCAACCGCCGCATGGGGTGGTTGGAGACGTTGGTGGAGGTGAACAGCTTCGGGGTGGTGCACACGGCCTCGACGGCGGTGAGGAGTTGGGCTCCCACGCCTCGCCGGCGGGCATCGGGGGAGACCATCAGCAGGGTGAGGAAACCCTGCTCGAAGAAGGTGTACTCCAGCACGGCGTAGCCCAGCGGCCCCGGCGGTATCAACGGCACGGACGGTCCGTACGCCGCCGACGAGTCCTCGGCCAGCAGGACCAGCCCGCGTTCGCACCACCGCCGGATGCTGTCCCGCCGTACGTCGTCGCCCGCCGCGGCCACGGAATCGATCTCGGCCAGCGCGGCCCAGTCGGACGCGTCCGCGCGTCTGACCCGGAGCCCGCCGGGGTTGTCGGCATCCATGAGACGCATCGTGGCAGGGGGCGGGGCGGCCGCGCACGCGCATTCAGCCGAGGTGTGTCCGGAAGAAGTCGGTCAGCTTCGTGATCGCAGGCCCGACGTACTGCTCCCTGTCGTAGAGGTCCACATGGCTCGCGCCCTCGATCCAGTGCAGTTCCTTCGGGCCGCGGGCGCTCTGGAACGCCTCGACGCTCATCCAGGAGGTCACCGCCTCGCGTCCGGCGATCATGAGCAGCGGGCGCGGCGCGATCAGGTCGACGTAGCGGAAGGCGTCGAAGAAGACCATGCGGTCGATGCTGGACCAGGTGAAGGTCTGCGCCGAGCGCGGGTGCCGGGCGCGGTCGGTGCGGTAGTACTCGAAGCCCTCGGCGCCGTGCCGGCCGCCCTGGGCGCGGGCCTCCTCGATGGTGTCGGGAAAGAGCGTGAGGCCCTGGACATCCTCGCCCTGGACGTCCTCGCCCCGGGCCTCGGCGGTCCGCGCCGCCGCAGCCGCGTCGAGCAGCTGCTGGATCACGGCGGGATCCTGGGCGCCGTCGGCGCCGAGGCGGAACTGGCGGGCGATGTCGGCGGCGCTGACGGTGCCGACGGCCCTGACGCGGTGGTCGGTCGCGGCGGCGGGCAGTACGTATCCGCCCGAGGCGCAGATCCCCAGCGCGCCGATACGGTCGGCGTCGACCTCGTCACGGGTGGTGAGGTACGAGACCGCGGCCTTGAGGTCCTCGACCCGCTGCCCCGGGTCCTCCAGGCCGCGCGGGGTGCCCTCGCTCTCGCCCTGGTAGGCGGCGTCGAACGCGAGGGTGACGAAGCCCCGCCCGGCCAGGCGCCGCGCGTACAGGCCGGCGGTCTGCTCCTTCACGCCGCCGCCGGGGTGGCCGACGACGATCGCGGGGCGCGGGGCGGCGGCTTCGCCGGCAGGGATGTAGAGGTGGCCGGCGAGCTTCGGGCCGGCGCCGGGAATGGCGACATCTGTCCTCATGACGTCCTCTCCGGTGGTTACGAGGGGTGGCCGACCGGTTCCGTTTCCGTCGGCCACGTCTCCCACCGTCGCGCCGGCCGACGGCAGGTGCCAGGGACGGTCCTGCCTATGCGGACCAGTACCAGGCACATGGCCGCGCGAAGGCGGAGACTGGAAGTCATGGGACACAGTGGCGCCGCTTACGACGGCAACGAACTGGGCGACTTCCTGCGCGCCCGGCGCGCGAGCCTCACCCCGCACCTGGTGGGCCTGCCGGACGACGGGACGCTGCGCCGCGTCCCCGGCCTGCGCCGCGAGGAGCTGGCCCGGCTCGCGCACGTGAGCGTCGACTATGTCGTACGGCTGGAACAGGGCCGTACGCGCCGAGTCTCCCGCCCCGTCCTCGACGCCCTCGCCGACGCGCTGAATCTCGCCCCGGACGAGCGCGCGTACCTGTTCACCGTCGCCGATGTCACGCAACCCGCCCCCGCCCGGACACCGGCCAGACAGCCGGTCGACCCCCGGCTGCGGCAGCTGCTCGAAGGCATGCGCGACATCCCCGCCATGGTCCTCGACCGCCGCATGGACGTACTGGCCTGGAATCCGGCGGCGGCCGCCCTGCTGACCGACTTCGGGGAAGTGCCCCCGGCCGAGCGCAACCTGATCCGGCTGACGTTCCTGGACGACGACTTCCGCGCCCTGTACGCCGACTGGCCACGCGCCGCACGCGAATGCGTCGCGGTCCTGCGGATGGAGGCCGGACGCGATCCCACCGACCGGGCCCTGGCCGCGCTGATCGGCGAACTCGGCGTCCGCGACGGGGACTTCCGTACGTGGTGGGCCAGCCACCAGGTCCGGGGACCGAGGCAGCTCACCAAGACGTACCACCACCCGGTCGCCGGCACGCTCACCCTCGATGTGCAGCAGTTCTCCGTCGACACCCGGCCCGACCAGCAACTGGTGGCCTACACCGCCCCACCGGGCTCGCCCTCCCACGAGGCACTGCGGTTCCTCCTGCAGATCGCCGGCTGAACCCGCTCGCCGAACGGAGTGCGCGGGCGTACGCCGCGAGGATCGCGCCCCCGCGTGTCGGAGCCGCCGGGATGTCGTTGATCAAGTGCGGCCGGACGAATATGCGTGCGGCACGCTCTGTGACAGGCACCGGGACCGCGTCCCTGGGAGCCTCCGGCGAAGGAGCAGCGATGAGCGTGGAGTTGCGGACCATGAGCGGCGGCGTGAGCAAGGCGGGCGTGGGCAAGGGGGTGGGCAAGGCCGGCGTGCGGGCCGCGGTGGTCGGTGCGGTGGCCGGGGCGGCGCTCCTCCCGGCGGGCGCCGCGCAGGCGAACGTCGTCGGGATCGGGAACGCGGTCTTCGGCAACAGTTGCGCCAACCAGGACCCGACGGGCGCCCGGTCCGAGGGCGCCACCGTGGCCGGCAGCGGGCTGGGGGCCGGTAACCAGGCCGGTCTGCCGCTCAGTCTGCCGCGTAACCACTGCGGCAGCAGCGGCATCGTCTGCACCGCCCTGTTCGGGTCCAGCGTCTGATCCGAAGGTGAGGGGAAGCGGCGGAAGACCAGCCGGATGGTGCTGAACGGACCGGCCCCGGAAGCCGGGGCCGAGGCGGAGGCCGAGGTCGCGACGCGTGCGGTGACGGAGCTGCTGGCCCTGAGCGGGCGGGCGTTGCCGCTGCTGAACGCGTGGGCGGCCGGGGAACCGGACAGCGGTGTGGCAAGGGCGCTGCTGATGCTGGCGACCGCGGACGGGCTCGGCGACGCCGAGTTGAAGGAGCAACTGGTCGTCGCGCACCGGGACGCGCTGGCGGCGGGGGAGCGGCAGGCGAGCCTCGTCCACGGCGTCTTCCTCCACACCCACCGGCACTACCGGCTGAGCGCCGATCACCTGGTGACGCACTTCGCCCGATGGCCCGCCGACGAGGTGGCCGGGCTCATGCTGGGCGCCTTCCACGCCTGCGGGGACCCCGCCTACCGCGCCTACGGCGATGCCCTCGTCGAGGAGCAGGCGGCAGCGGCAGGCCCGGCCAACTGGCCCTGGACGAGCCGGCTCGCCGCCACCCGGGCGGAGCAGGGCCGGGCGCGGGAGGCCCACCTGCTGGCCGAGCGGGCGCTGACCCTGTACCCGCGCTCGGGCGTGGCCGCACACGCCCTCGCCCACGCGGAGCACGAACTGGGCACCGGCCCCGCGTGCGTCGCGTTCCTGGACGACTGGCTCGCGGCGGACCCGGGGGCCGTGCAGTCGCGGCATCTCAACTGGCACGCCGCACTCCAGTCGATCGCCACCGGCGACTTCCCCGAAGCGCGGCGACGCGCGGACACGGCCCTGACGCGCGGCGACGTGGGGATGCGGGCCGCGACGAACTGGCGGCTGCTGCTGGCCGGACAGACCCCGGCGGGCCGCAGCGACCTGGAGCACGTACGGCGACTGCTGGCCGAACCGGGCGGGACGGCGGAGGTCTTCCACACCTTCAACCTGGCACTCGCCCTGGCCGTGGAGGCCGCCACCGAGGATCTGTACGCCCTGGCCCACCGGGCCGCCGCCGATCGACGCCCCGCCTTCCGTGACGTCCTGGCCCCCGTGGTCCAGGCGCTCGCGGAGGTCACCGCGGGCCGCCCCCGGGCGGCGGCGGACCTGCTGAGCGGTCTCGGCGACAAGGCGGCACAGATCGGCGGAGTACGGGTGGAGCGCGAGATCATCCAGGACACGCTCGCCCGCGCGCTGGCCGACGCGGGCGAGGGGGCCCGCGCGGCCCGGCTGCTCCACGACCGCGCCACCACCCGCCGTCATCACACCTACGAGGACCTGCTCCTCGCCCGCACCACGTCCGTCACGGCGGCCGGACCCCGCTGAACCCGCCCCACCGCGGGGCCAGTCGCCGCAGCCGGGGCCGGACGGGCCCCGCCTTCTTCCGGGAGATGTTCCATGGCCGTGCCCCAGATGATCGCCGTCTCCCAGCCGGGCAGCGGCACCCCGCTGCTGGCGGACGTCACCGGCGCCCTCGGCTACACCTCGTACGGCACGATGAGCGGCGACCCCGCCGCCGGGGCCGGGCATCCCGGCCCCGGCGAGGTGTACTCCCTGCTCACGGCCGCCTACGGCCCGGACCGGACAGCCCTGCTGCTGAATCCGCGGCAGGACCGTGAATCCCTCGAATCCGCCTTCCACCAGGCGGTCGGCGCCCTGTGGCGGGTGTGGTGGACCCGGCTGGGCCAGCCCACCACCCGCCACTCACCAGTCGACCCGGACACCGAGTCCCGCCTCGCCCGACTGCCGGACACCACGCTGCTCACCCTGCTGCCGGGCCGGGGCTGCTGGTACGTCAACGGCCTGGACCTCCACAGCGCCGACGCGGACTTCCTCCGCACCTGGCACACCCGGTCCCAGCCGCCGATCGTCTACCACCACCGTGACATCCGGGACCGGATCATCAGCCAGATCCGCGCCCTCTCGCAGCCCGCGGACCGCGTCGGCTCCCTCCCCGAACACCTCGTCTACCGCGACATCCTCGCCACCCGGCCCACCCTGGACGCCAAGATCACGCTCGCCCTGACCGATCCCGGCTTCCCCGGCATGCGAGAAGCCCACGGCGGCCGATGGCTGCTCCACCACCCGGCGATCTGTGTGATCACCCACGAAGAACTCGCCGGCCCCGCCCTCGGCGGTTCCACCGACGCCCGCGAACGGGCCCTCACCCGGCTCCTGCTCGCCACGGGCCATCCCGTCCCACCCGAGGCGGCCGACTTTCCGCCACCACCGGCCGCCGCCGCCGACGAACTCGCGGTGGGCATCGGGCGCGAACTCTTCACCCCCGCCCACGAAGATCTGCTCCGCCACCACCACGGCGCCCTGCTGCCGGTCGCGTGAGTCCGGCGTCGTCCTACGCGCGGAAGCCGTTGCACACGATGGACGTGAACTTCGTGGGTCCGCCCTCGACGTGGTAGATCACCACGGTCCAGTCACCCCGGTCCGCGCTCACCGGGATCGCGTCGACGGTCCGGCCGTCGAAGTGGGCCTGGAAGTCCTTGGGGTACCGGAGCTTGATGGTGCCGCCCGAGGACCACTTCGAGTAGAGGTCGACGGGCTTGCTGGTGAAGCCGATGCCCTTACCCACCGACTTGAGAGGGCGCCCGGTGGTGCGGTCGGTCTCGTGCGGAGGGCGTATCCCGACGGCCACGTAGTACGGCGCGGGGCGCTTCCCGTTCCCGGCGTCCTTGGGCCGGAACGACATCGAGGCGGTGTCCGAGCCGGTGGTGTGCGAGACGGAGGACTGCATGTCCATCGGCGGGTCGGAGTCGGCGATGCTGGCCAGGTCGCAGGAGCCCATGCGATGGGAAGCCTCCTCCGGATCGTCGGACAGGGTCCAACGGTCCTGCGAGTCCCGGTCGCTCACGATGTGGTCCGGTGGGCCCTTCGCCGGATCGTCCTTGGTGCTCGGCGCGGACGTGGTGCTCCCGGTGGCGGTGTTCCCGCTCGTGGGCGCCGCCTCGGAGTCCTGGTCCTTGTCGCCCTGTCCGGGGAGCAGCCAGAGCGCCAACGGTACGACGACCGCGACGGCGCCCACCGCGAGCCAGCCCTTGCGGCGCCGGGGCCGGGCGGCGGGAGGCGGTTGCGGGTCCGGCGCGGCGTACGGGGTGGTCTCGTCGTACCCCCAGCGTCCGGGCCCGGGGGACCCCGTGGCGGACACGCGCTCCGACTCCGGCTCCGGCTCGGGCTTGGCGGCGGCTGCGGCCGCGGCCGCGTGCTCCGCTACGGCCTCCGGTACGGCATCAGGCACGGCTTCCGCGTCGCGGGCCACCGACCGGTAGTGAGCGTCCGAGGCCAGCGCCGAGTCCACCGCGCACCCGGCGATCACGGCGGCCAACTCGGGCCGGTCCGCGGGGTCCTTGGCGACGCACCGCCTGATCAGCGCGGCCAGATCGTCCCGTACGCCCGTCAGATCGATGTCCTCGTGAACGGTCCGGTAGCTCACCGCCGAGGCGTCGCCGCCTCCGTACGGAGGCAGGCCCGTCGCGGTGTAGGCGATCGTCGCCCCCAGCGCGAAGATGTCCGCGGCCGGGCCGACCTCATTACGGAGGAGAACCTCGGGCGCGGCGTACCCGGGTGTTCCCGGTGCCATTCCGACCTGGGTGAGGACCGTCCGCTCAAGTCCTCGGGCGATACCGAAGTCGATCAGCTGCGGTCCCTGCGGCGCGAGGATGACGTTCTGCGGTTTCAGATCCCGGTGCGTGACCCCGTGGACATGGACCGTGGCCAGCCCCTCCGCGAGCGCGGCGAACAGCCGCAGCGCGCTCTCGGCCGGGAACGGGCCGCCCGTGAGTACGGCGTCGCGCAGTGTGGGTCCCGGCACGTACTCGGTGGCCAGCCAGTACGGGGACGCGTCGAGCGACGCCTCGATCAACTGGGCGGAGTAGGGGCTCCGTACGGTCTCCATGGTCGCGGCTTCCCGGCGGAACCGGGCCAGCGACTCCGGATGGTCACTGATCTCGTCGCGGATCACCTTCACCGCCACCAGCCGGCCGCCCGGCGAACGCCCGAGATACACCTGTCCCATGCCGCCCGTGCCGAGCCGGGCGAGAATCCGCCACACGCCTATTCGCGCGGGATCTTGGGGTCGCAGTTCATCCACCAGCACGACTTTGCCACACCCGGGCATCCGCGTAACACAAGTCGCCGAAGAGATCGGCCCGGTCCCTGACCTGGCCGCGTTCCGGTTGCCGCGGGGTGAACTCCCTTGCCGGGGTGCCGGGTTGCGGTGGGACATGCGTGGGAGTCGTGAGAGTTCACCCAAGTTTCCCGGGATTCGGTCATGGGAGCGGAAAGCTCGGAAGGCTCACTCGGCGCTTTCGAACAGGTCGGGCGCCGACCCATGCGATGGGAGACCGATCCACGATGTTCAGTCTGGTACGGAACAGAGTACGGACGGCCGCGCTCGCACTCTCGGCCGTCGCGGCCCTCGCCTTCGGCACGACCGCCACGACCGGCGCGGCAGCGGCCCCCGCTCCTGCCCCAACTCCCGCTCCCGCCCCCGCGAAACAGGGACCGACCTCGGTGGCGTACGTCGAGGTGAACAACAACAGCATGCTCAACGTCGGCAAGTACACCCTCGCCGGTGGCGGGGACAACGTCTTCGACGTCGCCGTGATCTTCGCGGCGAACATCAACTACGACACGGGCACGAAGGCGGCGTATCTGCACTTCAACGAGAACGTGCGGCGCGTCCTCGACAACGCGGCCACGCAGATACGGCCGTTGCAGCAGAAGGGCATCAAGGTCGTCCTCTCGGTGCTCGGCAACCACCAGGGCGCCGGCTTCGCCAACTTCCCCAGCCAGCAGGCGGCTTCGGCGTTCGCGAAGCAACTGTCGGACACCGTGGCCACGTACGGGCTCGACGGCATCGACTTCGACGACGAGTACGCCAAGTACGGCACCAACGGGACCGGCCAGCCGAACGACAGCTCGTTCGTGCACCTGGTGTCGGCACTGCGCGCGAACATGCCGGACAAGATCATCAGCCTCTACAACATCGGCCCGGCCGCGACGCGGCTCTCCTACGGCGGCGTCGACATCTCGTCCACGTTCGACTACGCCTGGAACCCGTACTACGGCAGCTGGCAGGTGCCCGGCATCGCACTGCCCAAGTCGAAACTGTCGCCGGCGGCCGTCGAGATCGGCGGGACCGCGCAGAGCACGGCCGCCGACCTCGCCCGCCGCACCGTCAGCGAGGGATACGGCGTCTTTCTGACGTACAACCTCGACGGGGCGAATCGCAGCGCCGACGTCTCCGCGTTCACCAGGCAGCTGTACGGCGCCGACGCCGTCTACACACCGTAAGGCGCCCCACACACCTCGGCGGGCGGGTGAGTCTCGGGGCTCGCCGTACTTCCTCTTGACGGTCGAGCTGACGGTCGAGCGCCGGACAGACATGGTCGAGGCCGTTCGCCGCGTGCCGGGTTGAGCGAGCGACCCGGGCGGGTAACTCCCCCTCAACGGCCCCGGTGGTGGGGAGCACATCGTCCGGCCACCGGTCCGACCGGCACTTCGAAGGCACGCCCCAGGGCGTGCCTTCAAAGGCTCTAGGGGCGGGAACGGGGAAGCGGTGTCCTCTCGGCAACCCAACACACGGCTCGGGCGGCTTCGTGAGGAGGCGGGATGGAGCGCGGCCCAACTGGCCTACGCCGTCTCGGTGGTGGCCGCCGAGCACGGTCACGACCTCACCGTGAACCGCTCGACAGTGACCCGCTGGCTGGCGGGCGCCCGTCCGCGTCCCCCCCCCCGCCCGCCTACCTTCTTGAGGCACTCGCCCGGCGTCTGGGCAGACCGCCGGCCGCCGTCGACGCCGGGCTCACCCAAGCCCCCGCCCGAATACCGGACTGGACCTGGGAGGCACATCCCGTGCACCGACTGGCCAAGCTCACCAACAGCCAACTGGATCCCAACCGGGGAAAGCTCCTGGGCGTGGACGTCTACAGTCTCGCCGCCCTGACGGTCCCGGACTGGGAGGACCTTCGGGCGCGGGCCACGGCCCGCCGCGCGGGAGCCGTGGTCGGCCGGCGTGTGGGGCGCGCCGAGGTGGAGGCGCTCCAGGGCATGACGGTCTTCTTCGCCTCGCTGGCCGGGGCATTCGGCGGCGGCCACGCCCGTACCGCACTCACCACCTATCTCGCCGACGACGTCACCCCCTGGCTCCTCGCCGAGGCCGGCGAGGAAGCGCACCGGCAGCTCCTCACACACGCGGCCCAACTCACCGTTCTTCTGGGCAACATGTGCGCCGACGACGGCGCCGACGCACTGGCCCAGCACTATCACCGCACGGCCGCCCACCTGGCCGCCGAAGCCGAGGACCCCAGCACGTACACCATCGCTCTCAGGGCTCTCGCCTCCCACGCGCTGGAACTGGGGCACGGGCAACCCGCGCTCGTCCTGACCGAACAGGCCGCCACCACCGCCGGCCGCCACACCTCGCCGCTGACCCAGTCCTTCACCCAGTCCCATCTGGCCCTGGCCCACGCGAAGGCCGAGGACCGGCCCCGGGCGCTGCGGGCCCTGCGCGCCGCGGAAGTTCTCCACGACGGCGCGGACCAGGACCCGTCCGACCCCTTCGGCAGCTACCCGGCCGCGGCCCTGTACTTCCAGCGGGCCCGGACCCTGACGGCGCTCCGGGACCATCCGGCGGCCGACCGCGCGTTCAACGCCTCCCTGCGCACCCGTGCCCCACAGGCCCGCCGGGCCAGGGCGCTGACGACAGCGCTCCTGGCCGAATCACAGCTTCTCCAGGGGAATCTCGAACAATCCGTCACCACCTGGAAGCGGTTCCTCATCGACTACCCGGGTCTCCGCTCGGCCCGTGTCACCGCCTCCCTCACCACCATGCGTCAGTCGCTGCGCCCCTACAGCGCCCACCCCGATGTCGCCCTCCTTACGGAAGAGGCCGCGACGCTTTGAACCGAGGGCCGGGCGGGCTCGTTCGGTGAGCCCCGGCCACCAGAGAGCCCAACCGGCCGGCCACCAGCGACGGACGGTATTTCCGGGGGGCTTCTGGCCTGTCTGCTGTTCTTCGCGGGAAGCCCCTGATTCCTCGGGGCGGTTCAGGGGACTGAGAGCGAACGGATCATCCATGACTGGGTTTTAGTCCGAACCGGGCCGCTGTCTGGCGCACGGACGACGCGAGCGGTATGTGTTCACCCGAAGAATCGTTTTCCGACGCACCCTTGTGGATGACGCCACGGACGACGCCGGCTCGCAAACGCGTGCCGGCTGACGGTGTGGTGACTCACAAGCGCGCAAGCTCGCAACGCACGCAACGGCTCCGTCCCTCCACCCCCCTTCCGGGCCCGCCTCGTGACTCCGAGGGTGGAGACAGGTGAGAGAAACCCGCGGGTGCGCCGGCACCGTCGCGAAGGCCATCACGCCTTGCGTGGCAGCACGATGGGCATTCCCCATGACCTCACCGCACGTACCCCATCGGTACGTCAGCGCGGCCGTCCGGGCCGGAAGGGCTCCGCCCGACACCGTCCCTTCCCCTTGGCGCCCGCCCGCGCCGCCCGCGCCGCCCGCGCCGCCCGCGAATCGGATACGCGGAAATCAAGGAGGCAGATGTGGAGTCCCAGTTCGATACGGCAGTGGCCGCGTACGAACACAGCGTCGAGGAGATGCCGTTCCGCGAACACATCGAGGCGTACAGCGTCTTTCGCGCGGTCGGCGGCGTCACCGGACGCGACGTGCTGGATCTGGGGTGCGGCAGCGGAGCGTATGTCCGCCGGCTGCGCCACGAGGGCGCGGCACGGGTGGTAGGGGTGGACGAGTCGACGGCGATGGTGGAGTACGCGCGCCGTCGTGAGGAGCACGAGAAGCTGGGCGTGGAGTATCTCGCCGCGGATGTCTCCGACATCTCGGACGCCTCCGGGTCGACATCCCTCGCCTCGACGGCATTCGCCGGACAGTTCGACGTGGTCACAGCGGTCTATGTGCTTCCCTACGCCCCGACCCAGGCGGCGCTGGCGGCCTTCTGCACGACGGCCCGGCGGGCCCTGTGCGAGCGGGGCGGCCGGTTCGTGGCCGCGATTCTCAACCCGGCCTTCGCACCCGATCCCCAGTACTACCGGCCCTACGGCATGCGGCTGAGTGCGCCCCGGCCCCGGCGCGAGGGCGCCCCGGGGCACATGACGGCGTGGATCGGAGAAGAGGTCCTGGACGTGGACTTCTTCTGCTGGTCGGCCGCGGCACACGAACAGGCCCTGCGGGCAGCGGGCTTCGACCACATCTCCTGGATTCGGCCCGAGGTCTCCGAGAAGGGCCGCGAGGAGTACGGCGAGGACCACTGGGCCGCCTATCTGTCCTGCCCGCACGCGTTGATCATCCAGGCGGACGCCGGCCCGAGGGCCGAACCGTCCACCCCCCGAACCGACTGAAGGAGTCACGGTCATGACGTCAGACTTCGTCGTCCAACCCTGCTCGCCGCAGAGCCCACCGAGGCACAGGTCGACCGGGCGGTCAGCTACCCGATCGCCGAACTCCCGCTGGTCGTCGACGCGCCCGCGGTATTCGGGACCGAGAGTTCGGTGTTCGTCTACCACCGCCGGATGGACGACGCGCAGCGAGGAGCACACTCATGAGTACGGTGTCCGACCCGGCTCTGCCGCTGCGATACCCGTTTCCGCCGGGGGAGTTGGGCACCCCGCCGCCTGTTCTGGAGTGGGCGCGCAAGCACCGGCCCGTCTGTCCGGTACGACTGCCGTCGGGCACCCGGGTGTGGATGGCGACCCGCAAGGACGACATCACGCGGATCCTCACCGATGCCCGGTTCTCCCGTGACCTGGTCCATGAAGGGGCACCACGGTTCGTGGGGGAGGACTTCACCTCCATGGCCGGCGGGATCTTCAACCTCGACCCGCCCGACCACAACCGGGTACGGCACGTGATCAGCCGCTTCTACACCCGGGGCGGCGTGGAGACGTACCGGCCCATGGTGCGGCGGCACGCGGACCGGCTCCTCGACGCCATGGCCGAGGGCCTGAACCCGGCGGATCTGGTCCCCGCCTACGCGGCTCCGCTGCCCCTGGCGGTGAGTTCGGAGATCCTGCGCGTGCCGGTGGAGCAGCGGGAGAAGTACCACTCCTTCTTCCGGACGCAGACCAACCTGGCGGTCAGCCCCCAGGAAGTCGCCGCGGCCACCGAGGCCGTCATCGAGTTCACCGGCGAGGTCGTCGAGGCCAAACGGCGTACGAACACGGCAGGCCGGGCGGAAGGGCCGATCGAGGCGCTCATCGAGGCGGTGGCGGAGGACGAGATCAGCGAGACGGAACTACAGGGCACCGTGGCGTACCTGTTCGTCACCGGCTCCGAACCTCTGGTCTCGCCACTGGGTACCGGAGTCGTCACCCTGCTGACCCATCCGCCGGCACTCAGGGACTGTCTCGACGACCCCGCTCTGTGGCCGAAGGCCGTCGAGGAGATCCTGCGCTACCACCACAACGGTGTACTGGGCATGCCGAGGGTCGCGACCGAGGACGTACGTCTCCACGACGTGACCATCGCCAAGGGCGACCGCGTGTGCACCCCGATGCTGGGCGCGACCTGGGATCCGGCGCACTACCGCAACCCCGCCAAGTTCAACATCCACCGCCGCACGGACGGCACCGCGACCTTCGGCGCCGGCCCGCACTTCTGCCTGGGCGCCTCGCTGTCCCGGATGTTCCTCCACACCGCCTACCAGGCACTCTTCACCCGCTTTCCCACCCTGCTGCTCGCCGTCTCCGAGCACGACATCCCCTGGGAACTCGACCTGTTCTTCACCAAACCGGCCGTGCTCCCCGTGGCCTGGGATCCCGATTCCCCTTGACCGGATCAACCGCCGCGCACCCGCGCACCCGCGCCGTCAGGCCGCAGGGTCGTCCCGCCGCCGAGTCGTCCCGCCGCCGAGTCGGCGGGTCGCCGGGTCGTCGGCCGCCGGCGCGTCAGTCGACCGTCACGGCCTGGCGGTCCCTCAGGGCACGCGTCTTCGCGTTCTCGATGTGCTGCCGCATGCGATCGGCGGCGCCCTGCGCGTCCCCGGCGGCCAGCGCGTCATAGACGGCGGCGTGGTCGTGCGCGGGTGACTCCGCGTCGGAGGAGCCGAGTTCGGTGAAGAGGCGGAAGCGCTGCACATGGCCGCCCAGCGAGCGGTAGGCCGACTCCAGGAAGGGATTGCCCGACTGCCGGGCGATCAGGAAGTGGAAGCGTTCGTCGGCCGACAGGTAGGCCCGTACCGACTGTGAGCCGTCCCCCTCCGCGCAGCGGCGCAGCTCCTCGATGCTCGCGGCGACGTCCTGGAGGAATTCGGGGGTGGTACGGCGGCCCGCCTCGTACGTGAGGGTCGGTTCCAGTACGAGCCGCGCGTCCATCAGCTTGATCAACTCGGTCTCGCTGAACAGGGGAGCGACCCGGTAGCCCTTGAGCGCCTCGCGGCGTACCAGACCGGTGTGTTCGAGCCGGGCGAGAGCCTCACGCAGCGGGGTCTGGCTGACGTTCAACTCGCGGGTCAGGGCGCCGATGTTGAGCGACTGGCCCGGTGACCACAGTCCGTCCATGAACTGCCCTAGCAACACGTCGTACATCTGATCGGCCAGCGGCTGCCGATCGGACGGGCGCCTAGTCATGCGAGTCTCCTTCGTCGCCCGATGGTAGCGCGGCCCCTCTCCCTGTGATCACACACATGGACACGCGGCTATAGTATTTGAAGCAATCCTATATTATAGTCCCGAGGTGTTGAGATGAACGCCGACGCGACACCGCCGACGCGAGAGCGCAGACCACAGAGGACTTGTCATGACGCAACAGCCCCCGAAGAAACGTGCGCCCCGCGTGCTCGTGACCACGCCGTATCTCGAACCCGGGGGAGCGGTCGACACGATGCTCCGGGACGCCGGCCTCGAGACGGTCTTCGCCCGGCGCGCCGACCGGGAGGCGGCCGGGCGCAGCCTGACGGAGTACGTCACGGACGTGGCGGGCATCGTCGCCGGCACCGACGCCTTCCCCGCCGAGGTCATCGAGGCGGCGCCGGGACTGCGGGTCTTCGGCCGCTGCGGCGCCGGTTACGACAACATCGACGTGGCCACGGCGACCCGGCGGGGCGTCGCGGTCACGTTCACGCCGGGCGCCAACCGGGTCTCCGTCGCCGAACACGTCCTGGCGCTGATGCTGAACTGCGCCCGGCGCATCCCCCAGAACCTCGCCGCCGTACGCGCCGGCGGCTGGACACAGGACAGCGGGCGGGAGTTGTACGGCACGACGCTCGGCGTCGTCGGCCTCGGCTCCATCGGCAAGACCGTCGCCCGGGCCGCACTCGCGCTCGGCATGCGGGTCGTCGCCCACGACCCCCGGCTGGACGAGGACTTCCTGGCGGAGACCGGCGCCCGGGCGCTGCCCCTGGACGACGTACTGGCCGAGGCGGACTTCCTCACCCTGCACATCTCCCTGAACGAGACCACCCGGCATCTGATCGACGCCGCCGCGCTGCGCCTGATGAAGCCCGGCGCGTATCTGATCAACACCGCGCGGGGCGGGGTCGTGGACGAGGACGCGCTCGCCGACGCGATCGAGGGCGGCCGGCTGGCCGGCGCCGCGCTGGACGTGGTCGAGAGCGAGCCGCTGCCCGCCGGTAGCAGGCTACGGGCGCTCGACAGCGTCCTGGTGACCGCGCACATCGGCGCCGCCACCGTCGAGGCCCGCGCCAGGTCCGGAGCCATGGCCGCCGGTCAGGTGATCGACCTGCTCGCCGGTCGCGATCCGGCGCATCTGGTCAACCCCGGCTACGCGGTCGCCGGGGCCGGCGCCGGAGCACGCTGATGCGGGCGCCGAACGGGCTGCGCTTCGACGCGAATCTGAAGTGGCTGTTCACCGAAGTCCCCTTCGAGGAGCGGTTCGACGCCGCGGCAGCCGCGGGCTTCACCGGTGTCGAGTACGCCGACCCCTACCCGTACCCGGCCGCCCTGCTGCGCCGGCGCCTCACCGACGCGGGGCTGCACCAGGTACTGATCAACACCCCTGTGGGTGAGCCGGGTTCACCCCGGCGGGCGGGCTCGGCGTGTCTGCCCGGTGACACGGACCGCTTCCGCGCCGACCTGGAGCGCGGCCTCGACCACGCGGTCGGGCTGGGCAGCGACTTCCTGCATGTACTGGGCGGTGTACGGCCCCCAGGCGTCAGCCACGACCTGGCGTTCGCCACGCTCGTCACCAACCTCGCCTGGGCGGTGGAGCGGGCGCGCGGTACGGGGGTGTGCCTGGTCATCGAGGCACAGAACGGCCGCGACGCGCCCGGCTTCCTGCTGGACACCCAGGCGCGGGCCGCCGCCGTCGTGGAAGCGCTCGGCGGCGACGGAATCGGGCTGCTCCTCGACGTCTACCACGTCCAGGTCCAGGAAGGTGACCTCGTCCGGACGCTGCGCGAACAACTGCCCCGCGTCCGCCACATCCAGATCGCCGACCCACCGGACCGGACCGAGCCGGGCAGCGGCGAAGTCTCCTGGCCGCGCGTCTTCGGCACGCTGCTGGACGCCGCGTACGAGGGCTGGATCGGCTGCGAGTACCGCCCGGCCGACGGCACGGTGAACGGGCTGTCCTGGCTCACCGAGCTGACCGCCGTACCGGGCACCGCGCCGGAGGCGTCCCGATGAGCGGCGGGGAGCCCGCCCGGGGCCGGGCGCCGAGGATCGCGCTGATCAGTGCCACCCCCACCGCCGTCGCCCCGGCGGTCGCGGGACTGGCCGAGGAGTTCCCGGCGGCCGAGCCGTGGAACCTGCTGGACGACCGGCTGCTGACCGACGCGCCGGCCGAAGGACCCCTGCCGCCCGCCCTCGTGGACCGGATGCGCGGGCTGATCGTCTACGCGCTGGCCGGCGGGGCCGACGGGGTGCTGCTGACGTGTTCGCTGTACGGCCCCGTCACCGACGAGATCGAGACGACGGTCCCGCTGCTGGCACCCGACACGGCCGCGTTCACGCGAGCGTGGTCCTCGGGCTTCGGCCGCGTGCTGGTGATCGCCTCGTTCGAGGCCGCGGCCTACGACTCGATGGCCCGATTCGCCGCGGCCGCCGCAGCGGCCGGCTCGGCGACGGGGGCGGTCGGAGTGGTGGCGCCCGACGCCTTCGATGCGGCCCGCCACGACGACACCCCCGCGTTGGCCGAGGCGCTGCGGAAAGCGTGTCTGCCGTACGCCGCCGGGGCCGACGCGGTGCTGCTCGCCCAGTACTCGCTGGCACCCGCCGCCGAGCCGCTGTCCGCCGCGCTGGGGCTGCCCGTCATCTCCGGTCCACAGGCCGCGGCAGTGGCCCTGCGCTCCGCACTCGAAGGGAGGCCCGTATGAACGAGCGTCAGGAAGGGCGGGAGACGGAGCCGACGGGCGGCGGTGCGCCGCTCGGGGTCATCGCCGACGACTTCACCGGCGCGACCGACGTCGCGGTGGCGCTGCGCCGCGCCGGGCTGAGGACGCTGCTGTTCTTCGGCGTGCCGGACGGTGCGAGCGAGGGGCCCCCGACCCAACTGCCCCAGCACGACGCCTTGGTGGTCGCGCTGAAGTCCCGGATGGTGCCTGCCGCCGACGCCGTCGCGTCGTCCATGGCCGCTCTGGAGTGGCTGCGCGAACAGGGCGCGGGGCAGATCTACTTCAAGTTCTGCTCGACGTTCGACTCGACGCCGCGCGGCAACATCGGCCCGGTCCTGGACGCCCTGGCCGAGGCGACCGGCGCCGGTCCCGTACCGCTGACCCCGAGTTCGCCGGAACACCGGCGAACCCAGTACCAGGGCTGTCTGTTCGTGGACGACGTCCTGCTCGGCGAGTCGCATATGCGTGATCATCCGGTGACCCCGATGACGGACTCGTATCTGCCCCGGCTGCTGCGCGCGCAGACGCGCGAGCAGGTGGACCTGATCGGGCTCGGCACCGTACGGCGGGGACCGGCGGCGGTACGTGCCGCGCTGACGGACGCCGCGGCGCGCGGCGCGCGCTACGTACTGACCGACGGGATCGAGGAGAGCGACCTGCGCACACTGGGCCGGGCCGCGCTGGACGCACCACTGGTCGCGGGCGCCGCGGGGCTGGCGGCGGGACTGGCGTACGCCTACGCCACCGGCGAGAAGGAGCCTGGGGACACCGGCAACGCCGACCACACCGACGACAGCAGCGGGGACCCGCCGGGCGGACCGGCGGTCGTACTGAGCGGGAGCTGTTCCCGCCGCACCCTGGAGCAACTCGCGGCACTGGCCGACGCGGGCAGACCCATGTACTACCTCGACGCGGTCGCCGCACCCGATCCGGTGGCGCTCGCCGACGCCGCGCTCGCCTGGTACGACGCACTGCCCGCGGGCGGCGGCGCGCCTGTCCTGTACTCCTCCGTCGCCCCGCGACAACTGCGCGAGGTACAACGTGCGCTGGGCACGGAGCGGTCGGCCGCCGTGCTGGAGGAGGCGACCGGACTGATCGCGTCCGGGCTGGCCGGGCGCGGCGTGCTCCGGCTGATCGCGGCCGGGGGCGAGACGTCCGGCGCGGTGGTCGCCGCACTCGGGGTCACCGGCGCGCGTGTCGGTACGGAGGCCGCGCGCGGGGTGCCGTGGATCCATCCGCTGGCCGGCCGGCCCCTCGCGCTGCTGCTCAAGTCCGGCAACTTCGGCGGCCCCGGCCTGCTCACCGACGTCTCGGCCGCCCCGGCAGCTCCGGCAGATCCGGGAGGCGCACGGTGAGCGGCCGGGGTGACAACGACGAGCGGGACCGTCTCATCGCCGTCGCGCGGGCCGTCGCCGCCCGTTCGCTGACCCACGGCAGCACGGGCAACGTCTCGGTACGCGCGGGCGAACACATCCTGGTGACACCCACCGGGTCGAGCCTGGCCACCGTACGCGCCGAGGAACTGGCCGTCATCGACGCCGACGGAAACCCCGTGTCCGGCGCGAAGCCGTCCAAGGAGGCGTTCCTGCACGCGGCGATGTTGCGTGCCAGACCCCGCGACGGGGCCGTGGTGCACACCCACTCCCCGTACGCGGCGGCCGTCTCGTGCCTGGCGGACGTCGACCACGACGACGTCCTGCCGCCACTGACCGCGTACTACGCGATGCGCGTCGGGCGGCTGCCGATGGTGCCGTACTTCCCACCCGGCGACAGCCGGCTGGCCGCCGCCACCGAGGCACTGGCCGGTGAGCACGCGGCGCTGCTCCTGAGCAACCACGGGCCGGTCGTGGCCGCGGCGGATCCGGAGCGCGCGCTGGAGGTGGCCGAGGAGATCGAGGAGACAGCGAAGATCTTCCTCCTGCTGCGCGGCTCCGCCACCCGTCCGCTGACGCCGCCCCAGCGCCGGGCACTGCGCCCGGCGTCCCGCTGACCACCCGAGAACCCCCTCGTAGAAAGCCCCCGCTGGACCGGGAATCGCCCCGGTTCGCCGCCCCATGCCCGGATCAGCTCCCCGGGCCCCTCCGTCATCCCTCTGAAAGGACGAAGATGTCCCCGGATACACCGCACACGGTGTCCCTCTTCAGCGCGCTCGCGGTGAAGAAAGCCCTCGACGACGTGCTTCTCGCGGCGTTCACCGAGCAGACCCGGATCGCCGTGGAAGGCGTGTACGACCCGACGAACGTGCTGCTGCGGAGAGTCGGGGCGGGCGCCCGGCCCGATGTCATGGTCGGGGTGAGCGGCTCGTTCCCGGCCCTGGTCGAGTCGGGCGTGATCGACGGGTCCTCACTGCGGCACGTGGCGCGGTCCGGTATCGGACTGGCCATGCCCCCCGGCGCCGAACCGCCCGCGATCGACACGGTCGACGCGCTGGTCACCGCGTTGCGCTCGGCCCGCTCCGTCGCCTATTCGCGTACCGGGGCCAGTGGGGTTTACTTCGCGGGACTGCTGGAGCGGCTCGGTATCGCCGAAGAGGTGAACGCGCGGGCCACGGTCGTGGAGAAGGGCTTCACCGCGCTCGCCGTGGTCGACGGCCGGGCCGATCTGGCCGTACAGCAGCTGAGTGAGCTGCTGTTCGTTCCCGAGGCCGAGGTCGTGGGACCGCTGCCGGAGGGGGCCCAGCACATCACCGAGTTCTCCGTCGCGCTGGGCACGGTCGGCGCCGGACGGAGCTGGGCCCGTGAGCTGCACACGTTCCTCACCGGAGAGGAGGCCAGAGATGCGTACCGTCAAGCGGGACTTGACGTCCCACCGCTGGACTGAGCCGTACGCGGCCCCTGGCCCGCTCCGCCTTCCCCGCCGCGCCCACGGGTGTCGCCCATGAACGCGATATTCGCCCTGGTCGCCTTCATCGGGGCCATCCTGGTGTGGAACGTGGGGTTCAAGAGGAACATCGGCGAGGCGATGGTCATCGGCTTCCTCGCCTGCGCCGCTTTCGCCGGCACGGACGCGCCGCGCGTCGCGTGGGACAGCCTCGTGGAGGGGCTGAAGTCGGACATCACCTTCGCCGCACTGGCCTTCGTCGTCGTCAGCGAACTGCTGACGAGAACGGGCCTCGTCCAGCGGATGATCGACATCCTCAGTTCGCTGCTGGGCCGCCGCACGGGCGGCTCCGCCTACGCGGCGACGGTCTCCGCCGGTCTCTTCGGTGCCGTCGCGCACAACGGCGCGGCGATCGTGGCGACCATCGGATCCATCACCATCCCCTGGATGAAGCGCTCCAAGGCGAGCGGCGAGACCGCGGCGCTGATCCTGGCCGGAAACGCGGGTGTCGGCGCCACCTTCCCGTTCAGCGGCGCCTTCTTCATCCTGCTCGCGGCGCCGACCGTCCTGCCGGTCCTCGCCGCGCGGGACGTCGTCGGCACGATTTTCGTCACGGGCGTCTGGATGGTCGCGATGCGACTGGTCATCGCCTACGTCATCGTCAAACGGCGCGGCGTGGGCGCGATGGCCCCCGAGGACATCCATCCACTGCGCCGGACCTTCGCGGCAGGCTGGACCTCACTGATCGTCATCGCCGCCATCGCGGTACCGATCGTGCTGACGGCGTCGCCGACGAGCGACATCATCGGGGACCGGCTGGGCGGGCTGGACGTCGCCGACGCCGTGCCGCTGCTGCTCTGGCTGCCGGTGGTGATGCTGATCGCCGGACTGATCGTCGAACGCCGCGCGCTCCCGCGCGGCGGCGGAGAGTGGTGGAAACTGCTGTCGGAGATCAGCCCCAAACTGGGCCTGATCGGCGTCACGATGGTCGCCGCCTTCGCGGCCTCCAACGTGCTGGAGACGCTGGGGATCGGCGAACAGCTCACGCCCTATCTCAACCGCCTGGAGGGAGTGCCGCAGATCGTGGCCGCCCTCGTGGTGGGACTGATCGTCGTGATCGTCGCGGGCCCGCTCAACACGACCTCCACCCTGGCGGCCGTCGGACCCGTCGCCTTCGCCGCCCTGACGGCGGCCGACGTTCCGCCGTACATCGCCTTCGCCGCCGTCATCGTGTGGGCCTCGTCCGAAGGCTGCTCACCGCCGGGGGCCGCACCGTTGTACGTGGCCGCCGGGATCGCCTCCATCAACCCGGTGCGGATCTTCGTACCCGTGACGCTCTACTACCTTGTGCCCTCCTATCTGATGGGCGTCCTGATCGTGGTGGGAGCGATATGGATTCCCGGATAAGGAGTACGAAGATGTACACGTTCTGTCTGAACGCCACCCGCGTTCTGGTCGTTCTCTTCCTGATCTGCGGATTCGCCGTGGTCGCCGGCCAGACGGCGGCCATCGCCATCGGCTCCGCCGCCCTGATGACGACCTTCGGCTCCGACGTCGCCGAGGTCGCGTGTGCCCTGGCCGGACTGTCCGGTGTCTTCGCTTTCCTGCTGCTGTACACGCGGGAGGGGAAGGAGAAGGCGGGCGATCTGGAGGAGTGAGTACGCCGGTGCCGATGGCCGGCCTCGCCTCAGTTTCGCCGTGCCGCAGTCGGCCTCGCCTCAGCTTCGCCGTGCCGCATCCGGCAAGGCCGAACCTGGTGCGACCGGGCCGTGTCCGGGCGACAGGACCTGGTCGGCGGGCCGCAGGTCGGGCCGGTCCCGGAGTTGTCTGCGGGAGTTGATGCCCAGCTTGCGGTAGATGTTGCGCAGGTGGGCGTCCACGGTCCGGGGGCTGAGGAACAGCCGGGCGGCCACTTCTTTCGACGTCGCGCCGGTGGCGACCAGCCGCGCTATGTGCAGCTCCTGCATGGTGAGCTGGTCGCGGGCGTGATCGGTGCGGCTGCGTGCGGTCTCGCCCGTGGCGCGCAGCTCGTCGGCCGCGCGTCGGCCGAACGCCTCCAGTCCGGCGCCGGTGAACAGCTCGTGCGCGGTGCGCAGATGGGGCCGGCAGTCCTGTCTGCGGCCCTGCCGGCGCAGCCATTCCCCGTACAGGAGGTGGGCCCTGGCCCGGTACGGGAGCATCGGTGTGTCGGCGAGGTGGGCGATCGCTTCCCGGTAGTCGTTCTCCGCTCCCGTCACCAGCGCTCGCGCGTAGGCGGCGATCCCCAGGCCCGAGGGGGTTCCGCACGCCTCGGTGCGTTCGGTCAGCGACGTCAGCGCGGCGACGGCGGCCGCGTGCTCGCCGCAGCGTACGGCGGCCTCCACCAGCTCCGGCAAGGTGAAACCCGCGGTGAAGAACTCCCCGTCGGCGGTGGCACGTCGTGCGGCGTCCAGTGCCGCCGGGTAATCCGCCAGGCCGTTGTTGAGCACGGCGCGCGCCCAGTGGACGTTGGAGACCACCTGTCCTGTGGCGGTCGCCGTTGCCATGACGGCTTCGAACAGCGCGGACGCCTCCTCGCGGCGTCCGCGCATCGCGGCCAACTGCAGCCGGTGGTAGATGATCTGAGGCGCACCGGTCGCGTCCGCGATGGCCTCCTCCTCGGCGATCGCGGTCATCGCTCTGTCGAGATCGCCGGTGAGCGCGGCGGCGGATGCGGCCTGCGCGAGACCGAGCCTCAGGACGAGCGGCGATCCCGACTCACGGCCGGACTTCAGCAGCCACTCGATGATCCGCATATGGGTGTCCGGGTCCCACAACTCGGCCGCGAGAATGATCGCGAGTGCGGGGTGCCGGGTCCACAAAGGACCCTTCGCCCCGTCGAGGGCCTCCTTGATCAGGGGTACGGCCGCCCGGTGCCCGTTCGCGGTCAGCGTGTCCAGTGCGTCGAGGATGTCCGGCGGGTGCGCCGGCGCGGACTTCGCTTCGGCGAGGACCGTGTCCATCACGCCGCTCGAGCGTCCGACGAGCAGACTCATCTCAAGTGCTTCCAGACAGCTCTCCCGGGAGCGCTCGATGTCGACGGACGCGAGCCGCCGCGCGGCGCGCAGCATCCACGCCGGGCCCTCGCCGTCGTCGACCCGGACCAGGGCTATCCGGCCCCGCAGCTGGTCGGTCTCCGCCTGCTGGAACGTGTCCAGCCTTGAGTTCTCGGCCGTCCTGAGCAGCGTGGCCGCCTTGTCGGTGGCGCCCGCGTCGAGGTGGGCGCGCGTGGCCGCGAGGGTCCGTTCGGTCCGCCGTACGGCGTCGAGCGACAGCTCCGCCGCGCGTTCGAGGAAGGCGGCGGTGGCCACCGCACCGCCACGTGCCCGGGCCCGGGACGCCGAGCGCTCCAGGTCGGCGGCGACATCCTCGTCGGGTACGGCGGCGGCCTGGGCACGATGCCATGCGCGCCGGTCGGGGTCGGCGACCGGGTCGGTGACTTCGGCGAGCACGCGATGGGCCAGCCGCCGCTCGCCCGCCGGGGCGGCGTCGTATGCCGCGGCCCGCGCCAGGGGGTGGTAGAAGTGCACGCGGGTGCCGAACTCGACCAGCCCGGTGGCGGTGGCGGCCGCGCCGGCGGTCGGCAGGTCGATGTCCAGGCGGCGCGCGGCGGGCCAGAGCAGCCCGGGGTCGCCGGTCGGGTCGGCGCCGGCGATCGTGAGCAGGAGCCGCGCGTGTGCGGGCAGACCGGAGAGCATGGTCCGGAACTCGTGTGCGACCCGGGTCGGCACCGAGGTGGGTCGTGGTGGGGCGAACCCACCGGCCCTGGGCAGGGCGACCAGAGCCAGGGGGTTGCCCCGCGCCTCGGCCACGAGCCGGTCACGCACCTGTTCGTCGAGTGTCTCGTGGCTCTGTGCGGCGAGCAGCGCCCGTGCGCCGGCGTCGCTCAGCCCCTCGACGCCCAGGGTCGGCAGGGCGTCCAACTCGCTTGCCTCGTAAGGCAGTCGGACGGCGAGGAGCATGGCGACCGACTCGGCGGAGACGCGACGGGCGAGGAACGCCAGCGCCGCCGACGAGGCCGCGTCGAGCCAGTGCGCGTCGTCGACCACACAGAGCACCGGGCGCTCCTGGGCGGCCGCCGTGAGCAGCCCCAGGGTGGCCAGGCCGACCCGGAACACGTCCGGTTTCCCGGACGCCAGGCCGAAGGCGACGCGGAGCGCCTGGCGCTGCTCGGCGGGCAGTTCGGTCAGCTGCCCCAGCACCGGAAGGCACAGCTGGTGCAGCCCGGCGAACGGCAGCTCCGCCTCAAGCCGGGAGCCACCCGCGCGGAGCACGCGGAACCCGGACGCGGTCCCTTCCGCGTACTCCAGCAGCGTGCTCTTGCCGATCCCCGCCTCACCACGCAGGACCAGGGTGCCGCCCCGGCCCGCCCGCGCCGCCTCGATCAGTTCGCTCAGGCGCTGTGTCTCGTACTGCCTGCCGAGCAGCGGACCACGAGTTGGAGCCAACGTTTGCACAGCGCGTAGGCTACCGCGCGTAGTTCACCGCGCCGAGCCGAGCCGGGGCGTCGACGACTCCGCCGTACGCGGCGGCTCGTGTACGGGCGGCGCGTGTGCGGTCGTCAGCTCGCCGGGGCCTCGGCCTCGGCCTTCAGAGCCTTGAGCCAGACGTCCAGCCCACCACCGAGCATGTCGGCGACGGCCTCACGGTCAGCCCCTTGCAATGAGTCCAGCAGCGGGGCGTCCCAGGACTCCTGGGTGTGTACGCGGGTGCCCTTGTCGGTCTTCGTGAAGACCCAGAGGTGCGTTCCCTTGTCGATGGTGATCGCCTTGCCCTTCGCGGGCCCGTCCCAGATCACGCAGGCGCCGGGCTCCATGTGCTTGACGCTGGAGGTGATCGCCAGAGTGTCCGCCGGAGCGAAGTCCGACTTGGGCACGGGAGTCGTCCACCGGAACGTGGATGTGCGGGAGAAGTCGCCGGCGTCGAGGCGCTCGATGGTCAGGACCGCGTCCTGCCACTCCTTCCACTTCACGACGTCGGTGTGTACATCCCAGACCCGTTCGACGGGCGCGTCGATGTCGATGTCGGAGGAGCGGGTGACGGCCGCCTTGGGGTCGGTGCTCTTCCCGCCGCACTGGCTGTCGTCAGACTGTCCGGCCTGTCCGGTGGCGGACGCGGTGGCCGACGCGGTGGGGGTCTTGGTCTTGCCGTCCTCGGCCTTGTCGTCGGAGTCGTTGCCGGAGCCACAACCGCTGAGGGCGATGGCCAGGCTGACGGCCGCGGCGATCGCGGCGGCGGCCTTCCTGGCGGGGCGGCGAGGGGAAGCGGAGACGTGCATGGAGTTCCCTGTTCCTTGTTCCTTGTGGGGGTGGAGATTTCAGGAGTGGTTGTGCTGCCGCGGCACGACGCCGACCTTCTCGCCTTCGCCCAGGACGACGAACTGGCCCATCATTCCGCTGTCCTCGTGCTGCAGCAGGTGGCAGTGGTACATGTACGGCGTGTTCGGGTCGGTGTGGCCGCGGAAGCGCATCGCCAGCCGGTAGTGCTCTCCCGGGGCCAGCAGGACGGTGTCCTTCCAGCCGCGCAGGTGGGGTTGCGGCTTCCCGCCGCCCACCGTGAGCACCTGGAACTGCACGTCGTGGACATGGAAGTTGTGCAGGAAGCCGTTGTCGTTGACCACGTCCCACACCTCGACGGTGCCCTCGCGGACACCGAAGTCGATACGGTCCATCGCCATCGACCGGCTGTTGATCCGGTCCGACGCGAGCACGAAGGAGCGTTCCCGTGCGGCCTTCTCGCCGGCGAGATCCGGCGTGACGCCGAGCACGGCAGGGATTTCGGCACCCTCGGACAGGGTTGCCGCGGCCCGGAACTGGCAGATGTCGAGACGGTCGTCGAAGCCGTCGATCCGTCCCAGGGTGCCGCCGTACTCGGACGGATGGGAACGCAGCTCGACCCGCTCTCCCGGCTTGAACGCGACCACGATCTCGGCGCGTTCACCCGGCGAGAGGTACAGGCGCTCGGTGTTCCACGGTCTGGCGAGCAGTCCGCCGTCAGTGGCGACGAGCGAGAACGTCCGGTCGTCGGAGAACCCGAAGTTGTACAGGCGGGCGTTGGAGCCGTTGAGCAGCCGCAGCCTTACGAGTTCGGTCGTCACGTCGACGTACGGACCGAGCGTGCCGTTGACGAGCACCTCGTCACCTATGACGCCCAGCGAGCCGCCCAGCGGTACTCGCTCCTCGAACTGGTTGTCCCCGTCGAACGCACGGTCCTGCACGATCATCGGGATGTCGTCGACGCCGTACTCGGACGGCAGCTTCGACCCCTCGGTGGTCTCGTCATCGACGATGAACAGCCCGCCGAGGCCCCGGTACAGGTGGTCGGCGGTCGCACCGTGTACGTGCGGGTGGTACCAGAGTGTCGCGGCGGGCTGGTCGATCGTCCACCGCGGTCGCCAGGTCTCCCCGGGCGGGACGACCTGGTGCGGTCCGCCGTCCATGGCCGCGGGCAGGTGCATCCCGTGCCAGTGGAGCGAGGTGTCCCGGTCCAGTCCGTTGTCCACCTCGAACTCGACCCGCTCGCCACGCCGCGCGCGGATCGTCGGACCGAGGTAGGAACCGTTCACGCCCCAGGTGCGGGTGGCCGACCCGGCCTTGAACCGGGTCCTGCCGGACCGGATGCCGAGCGAGAAGACCCGGGCACCCGAAGCGTTGATCTTCGACTCCGCCGGCGGCGGGATCGACAGGGCCTTGTCGAAGGCGACCTCGCCGACCGTGTCCTGCTTCGCTGCGGCGTAGTAGACACCGAAACCACCGCCGACGAGGACGACCGAGCCCCCGATCCCCATTCCGAGGGCCTTCAGCGCTGTGCGTCGTTTCATGGGGACACCGTCGCGCGCCGGAGGGCCCCTTCGCGTCGGCGTAAATTACGTAGACCGGGTGGTCCGCCGACGACTCCGCGAGGCAGTCGTCAGGAGAGAGAACCGCGGCCCGACCTCGGATACCGGGAAGCGGCCACCCTGGACGGCGCTGCCGTACCCGACCTCATGACGCGGTTCCCGCGCGTTCCGACCCTTCCGCACCCCTCCATGGCCCCTGGATCGCAGGTCAGGCGGGGTGCGGCGGCCTTCGCTCGTCAGATGTCGCGGAAGATCTCGATCTGCGCGCCCACCGAGTTCAGCCGCTCCGCCAGATCCTCGTAACCGCGGTTGATCACATAGACGTTGCGCAGCACCGACGTGCCGTCCGCCGCCATCATCGCCAGCAGCACCACCACCGCGGGCCGCAGCGCCGGCGGGCACATCATCTCCGCCGCGCGCCAGCGCGTCGGGCCCTCGACCAGGACCCGGTGCGGGTCGAGGAGTTGGAGCCGGCCGCCGAGGCGGTTGAGGTCCGTCAGGTAGATGGCGCGGTTGTCGTAGACCCAGTCGTGGATCAGGGTGGTGCCCTGCGCGACGGCGGCGATCGCCGCGAAGAACGGCACGTTGTCGATGTTCAGACCCGGGAAGGGCATTGGGTGGATCTTGTCGATCGGCGACTCCAGCTTCGAGGGCCGTACGGTCAGATCCACCAGCCGGGTACGGCCGTTGTCCGCCGGGTACTCGGGCGTACGGTCGTGGTCCAGGCCCATCTCCTCCAGCACCGCGAGTTCGATCTCCAGGAACTCGATCGGCACCCGACGGATCGTCAGCTCGGACTCGGTGACCACGGCGGCGGCGATCAGGCTCATCGCCTCGACCGGGTCCTCGGAGGGGGAGTAGTCCACATCGGTGTCGATGCTCGGCACGCCGTGCACGGTGAGCGTGGTGGTGCCGACGCCGTCGACCCGTACCCCGAGCGCGTCCAGGAAGAAGCACAGGTCCTGGACCATGTAGTTCGACGACGCGTTACGGATGACGGTGACGCCGTCGTGCCGGGCGGCGGCCAGCAGCGCGTTCTCCGTCACCGTGTCGCCGCGCTCGGTCAGCACGATGGGCCGGTCCGGCGACGTCGAGCGGTCGACCACCGCGTGGTACAGCCCCTCGGTCGCCGTGATGTCCAGGCCGAAGCGGCGCAGCGCGATCATGTGCGGCTCGATCGTGCGCGTACCGAGGTCGCAGCCGCCCGCGTAAGGCAGCCGGAAGTTGTCCATACGGTGCAGCAGCGGGCCGAGGAACATGATGATCGAGCGGGTGCGGCGCGCGGCGTCCGCGTCCATGGCGGCCATGTCCAGCTCCGCCGGCGGCACGATCTCCAGATCCATGCCGTCGTTGATCCAACGGGTGCGTACACCGATGGAGTTGAGCACTTCGAGGAGCCGGTACACCTCCTCGATACGCGCCACCCGCCGCAGGACCGTACGCCCCTTGTTGAGCAGCGAACCGCAGAGCAGCGCCACACAGGCGTTCTTGCTCGTCTTGACGTCGATCGAGCCGGAGAGCCGGCGTCCGCCGACCACGCGAAGGTGCATCGGCCCGGCGTAGCCGAGCGACACGATCTCACTGTCGAGCGCCTCACCGATGCGCGCGATCATCTCAAGGCTGATGTTCTGGTTGCCGCGCTCGATGCGATTCACGGCGCTCTGACTGGTGGCCAGCGCATCCGCAAGCTGGGTCTGAGTCCAGCCCCGGTGCTGCCGGGCGTCACGAATGAGCTTGCCGATACGTACGAGGTAGTCGTCTGCCATGGCGAAAGGCTATCTCATATGTGAGATGAGAGAGCAGTTGAGGTCCGCCATTCGTGGAGCCCCGGCCGAGGCTCACACGCGCACCTCGTTCCCCATCCTGGCCCGCCGTGCCCGCCCCGGCGAGCGAGGTACGGCCGGACGGGGTACGGGTGATGGGACGGCCGGTGTACGGGCACGGGCGGCCGGGTCAGTGGCCGCGGCGCTTCCGCGTGGTCTTGCGC
The DNA here is from genome assembly GCF_042667665.1 of Streptomyces sp. NPDC057307. Taxonomy (NCBI): domain Bacteria; kingdom Bacillati; phylum Actinomycetota; class Actinomycetes; order Kitasatosporales; family Streptomycetaceae; genus Streptomyces; species Streptomyces sp. NPDC057307. Next base: position 87,621 of record NZ_JBHUZM010000014.1, read on the forward strand.
CAGCCGAAGGGACCGGGCAGATCCATCGAGGTGGTCCGTCGGCCGGTGCTGCTCGTGGTGTGCTTCGGGCCGTTCTTGCTGCCGCTGGTGATGGACCACGAGCGCTTGTTGATGTTGAGTCGCACACCCGGCAGGATCCGGAAACTCTTACGGAATGTGATCGCCACGGCGTTCTCCTCAAGTCGGCCTCGGTGGAGCCCTGTCGGGAGTACGGGTTACCCGTCGACCCTCATACATGTGTGCCGACACCGACATTGACGGAGAGTCACCTCGGCTGCGCCGTCGAAGGGCCGTCAGCCCTGGGCCGTCGGCCTGATCACGAGTTCGTTGACGTCGACCTCCGGCGGCTGCCCGATCGCGTAGTCGATCGCCTCGCCGATTGCCGCCGCCGGGATGGCGACCCCCATGCTGCCGCGTACCGCCTCGCGTACAGCGGGATCGCTGATGCCGTCGGTCAGTTCGCTGTGCGTCAGGCCGGGGCTGACCACGGTGACGCGCACCTCGCGGCTCTCCTGTCGCAGCCCCTCCGAGATCGCGCGGACCGCGAACTTCGTCGCGCTGTAGACGGCCGCTGTCGGGTCGACGCGGAGCCCGGAGACGGAGGCGATGTTCACGATGTGCCCGGCGCCCTGGTCGCGCATGACGGGCAGTACGGCGGCGATGCCGTGCAGCACGCCCCGGATGTTGACGTCGATCATGCGGTTCCACTCGTCGATCTTCAGCGCGTCCATCGTCGACAGCGGCATGATGCCCGCGTTGTTGACGAGGACGTCCACCCGCCCGTGCCGCTCGCGCGCGCCCGCGACGAACGACCGCATGCTCTCCAGGCTGGTCACGTCCAGCTCGTGGTGGTCGGCGGTGCCGCCGGAGGTCCGGATGGACTCGGCGACCGTGGCGATCAGGCCGGTACGGCGGGCGCCGAGGACGACCCGGTGGCCGGAGGCGGCCAGCCGTCGGGCGGTGGCCTCGCCGATGCCGCTGCTCGCGCCGGTGATGAGGACGACCTTGCTGGTGGGGGTGGTCACGGGGGAATCCTTCGCAAGAGGTGCGGGGGGTGGGGGACACGGCTGGTCCGGTACGGCGAGCATGCGCCGGATCCCGCCCGCGAGGCAGGGCGGGACTTCCTGGGTGCGCCACACCCCGGATCACCTTGGAACATCCGCGAGCGGCCCGGAGCGGCCCAGAACAAGCCGGGAACACCCCAGGCGCACCTGGCCACGGCTCCATGAGCCGGGCCCGGCGGCGCGTCGCGACGTACGATTTGCACCATGAGCGGTTACGGACTGGGCGAATTCCTACGGGCCCGGCGAGCCCGGCTGAGGCCCGCCGACGTGGGAATGCCCAGCTCCGGAGCCCGCCGGGTCGCCGGGCTGCGGCGCGAGGAGGTCGCCGTGCTCGCGGGGGTCAGTGCCGACTACTACGCCCGGCTGGAGCAGGGCCGGGAGCGCAGCCCCTCCGGGCCGGTGATCGACGCCCTCGCCCACGCCCTGCGACTCGACGCGGACGCCGCCGGCCACGCGTACCGCCTGGCCGGCCTCGCGCCGAAGACCCACGACGAAACCGCGGCCCGTCCCGACCATGTGGACCCCGAGCTGGCGCGGCTGATGAGCGCCTTCCCGGCGGCCGTCGCGTACATCGTCAACCGCCGTCTCGACGTCCTCGCGTCGAACGCCCTCGCCGACGCCCTGATGTCCCCCCTCGCCGACCACCGCCACATGGTCCGCTCCCTCTTCCACGACCCCGCCGCCCGCGATCTCTTCGCCGAGTGGGCGACCGTCGCACGCGACAGCGTCGAGGCGCTGCGGCTGGCCGTCGGCCATGACCCGCACGATCCGGCGCTCACCGGCCTCGTCGCCGAACTGCGGGCGAGCAGCGAGGAGTTCGCGGTGCTCTGGGGGGACCACAGCGTCAGCGGACTCGGCCGCAAGACCAAGATCTTCAACCACCCCGAGGTGGGCCGGATCGTGCTGACGTACCAGACCTTCGACGTCCAGGGGACGCCCGGCCGGCACCTGCTCGTCGGCACCGCCGAGCCCGGCGGTCCGGATGCCGACGCGCTCGCGCTGCTCGGCTCGCTGCATGCCGCACGCCGCGTGGAGTGACGCGCGTCATAGGAGCAGGCGGGCCCCGCATGTCGAGATCGGCGCCCGCCGACCGACTACCGGCAGCACCGACTGCAGCACCGACTGCAGCATCGAACGTCGAAGGAGCACTCTCATGACGGTCACCGTCACCGCCGACATGGTCATGTCGCTGGACGGCTACATCGCCGGCACCGACCACAGCGTCGCCGATCCGGCGGGCCACGGCGCCGACCGGATCGGCGGCTGGATCCACGCCCAGTCCAGCTGGCGCGAGCGCACGGGTCTGAACGGCGGTGCGGCGGACCAGGACTCCGACATCATGCGCGAGTGGTTCGAGTCGACGGGCGCCGTGGTCATGGGACGGCTCATGTACGACTCAGGGGTCGACTTCTGGGGCGACAACCCGCCGTTCCGTACCCCGGTGTTCGTGCTCACCAACCGCCCCGCGCCCACCCTCGTCAAGGAGGGCGGCACCAGCTTCACCTTCGTCACCGACGGCATCCACAGCGCGCTCGACCAGGCGAAGGCCGTCTCCGCCGGCCGTCACGTGGACATCGCCGGCGGCGCCCACACCGTCCAGCAGTATCTGCGGGCCCGCCTCGTCGACGAACTCCAACTGCATGTGATCCCCGTGCTGTTCGGCGCCGGTCTCCGGCTCTTCGACAACCTCGGGCTGGGCTCGCACGACCTCGAACCGATCCGCGTGGTGGACACCCCCGGCGCCACCCACCTCAAGTACCGGATCCTCAGGTGACCGAGGACGGGGCGGCGGCCGTCGCGGCGAGGAGCCGGAGCGCGGCCTCGGACGCGGACCCCGGCTCGGCGCCGTACACGGCCACGCGCTGCCCCTCGTCGTTCGGCAGGGTCATGAACTCGACCATGAGCGTCATCGCGCCCACCGTCGGGTGCCGGTAGGTACGGGTGTCGGTGCCGCAGTCGCCCACCGAGTGCGCCGCCCACAGCTCGGCGAACTCCGCGCTGGCGACGGTCAGTTCGCCGACGAGACCGGTCAGACCGGGATCGTCGGGGTAGCGCCCCGCGATCAGCCGGAGATCGGCGACGGTGGCGCGTGCCTTCCGCGTCCAGCCGCTGCCGCTGCTGCCGTTGCCGCCGTTGCCCTCACCCCCGCCGTACAGCTCGCGCATGTGCGGGTCGAGGAACAGCAGCCGGGCGATGTTGGGACGGTCGCCGGGCCGGTCCGGCGAGCCGATGTCGAGATGGCCGACGAGCAGCGCGTGCGCCGCCGGATTCCAGTCGAGGATGTCGCCGAAGCGCCCGAGCACCAGGGCGGGTACGTCTCCGAACGACCGGATCATGATCCGTACGCCGGGACGCACCCGCTCCGGCTCCGCCTCCCGACGAGGGGCCTTCGGCCGGGGACGGGCCAGCGAGTAGAGATGCGCGCGCTCGTCGTCGTCCAGGCGCAGCACGCGCGCGACGGCGTCGAGCACGGAGTCCGACGCGTTCGGGCTCTGCCCCTGCTCCAGGCGCGTGTAGTAACCGGCGCTCACCCCGGCGAGCTGCGCCAACTCCTCGCGACGCAGGCCCGGCACCCGGCGGCGGCTGCCTCCGTACGTAGGCAGCCCGGCGTCCTCGGGCCGTAGCAGAGCGCGCCGTGACCGCAGGAATTCGCCCAGGTCCGCGTGTGTCTCCATACGCTCCAGTATCGGGGCGCGATGCCCTTCCCGCCTGTACCTGTCAGGGGTGGTCTCGGCGGGGGGATGGGTACGGCAGCCGGACCGTCGCAGCATGGCGACATGAGAATTCTGGTGATCGGTGCCACGGGCACCGTCGGAGGCGCGGTCGCCGACGCGCTGGCCGCGCGGGACGAGACGTACGAGGTGCTGCGGGCGGCACGCCGTGGTGGCCCGCCGCGCGTCGACCTGACCGACACGGCCTCGGTCGACGCCCTGCTCGACACGACCGGCCCGGTGGACGCGATCGTGTGCTGCGCGGCGAGCGGTGCGATGGCCCCGCTGACGGCGCCGTCGGACGCCGAGTTCTGGACCGGCCTCGACGGGAAGCTGATCGGCCAGGTCGACCTCGTACGACGGGCGCTCACCCACGTACGCGACGGCGGATCCCTCACCCTCACGAGCGGCCGCTTCGCCGAGCCCGTACCGGGCAGCTCGCTCGGCCATCTGGTCAACGCCGGGCTTGAGGCCTTCGTCCACGCGGCGGCGGTCGAGATGCCGCGCGGTGTACGGCTGAACGCGGTCAGCCCGGGTTGGGTACGGGAGACGCTGACCGCCCTGGGCATGGACCCCACACCCGGCGTCCCGGCGGCCGACCTCGCGCGCGTCTACGTGAACGTGGTGGAGGGCACGACGAACGGCAGCACATTGACGGTGCCCCCGCGTCAGGAGGCGACTCCAGGGCTGCGCGGGGAGCGGTGGCGGCGGTAGTAGGAGACGGTCACGGCGGCGAGCAGCGGCCCCCAGAGGACCAGGGGCTGGTAGAGGATGCCGACCACGATGTTCCCCGTGTCCGTCATGTCGGCGTGCGGATACGTCCACCACCAGGGCACGCCCGCCCACATCAGGGTCAGCGCCACCGCGCCGACGGCGGCCGGGACGACGGCGGCCGTCGGGCGCACGGCACGCCCTCCGATCAGCGGTATCCAGCGGGGCACGACCTCGCCCCACGGCCGTACCAGACCGATCGTCAGGAAGGCGAGCAGCTCGCAGACCACGCTCAGCGTCAGCATCCAGATCTTGGCGCCGGGCGTCTGGAAGTCCACGAAACTCTCGTCCAGGTAGCCGGCCGGAAAACCGAGCACCAGGGCGATCCGCCACAGCCCGCTCGGCAGCACCACCAGCGTGGTCAGATGCGCGGCCCGGACCGCCCAACGGGGCGGCGGCGCGACGGAGCCGGCGGTCGTGGCGGTTGTGGTGGTGGTGACGGCTTCCACAGTGGTCATACGGCTCATCCTGCCGCCGGGCCCACCACGTTCCATCAGCCTCGGAGCCCGGTCCGGGTCGTCCGCCGGGATGGCGCGCGGCGGTGTGAGCGGGCCGTGCGGCGGAGCGGCCGTCAGACCTGAGGGGCATGCCCGGCACAACCGCGCGCCCTCGCGGACCGGCCGTCCCGAGAAGAAGCGCTCAGCCTGAGCAGAAGCACTCAGCCCGAGGAGAGACACTCGGAACGGCCGGTCCGTGTCACCGTGCGGACCGGACTCAGCGGCCGACGCGCTCCAGTTGGAACCAGTCCAGGTTCCAGTTCTGGTAGGCGTCCGCGTCCAGGCTGACGCGGACCTTGTGCGTGCCGCGCGTCAGATACCGCTCCACGCCGCTGTCCTGCGCGACGAACGCGCTGTGGCTCGTGGTGTTCCGGACCGCGACCGGGCCGCTGTCGGCGCCGCCGTCGAACGACAGCCGGTAGGTGCCGGCCGGGGAGTAGGGCGAGGACACCCGGGAGACCACCCGATACGTGCCCGACCTGGGGATATTCACCTCGTACGTCAGCCACTCGGTGGCCCGCAGCCAGCACACGTCCACCGCGCCGTCCTGGTCGCAGACGTCGACGTCCTCGTTGACACGGGCCACGCCACCGCGGTTGCCGGCGTCGGTGTCGTGGTACGCGACGCCCTCGCCGCCCCGGGCGAAGTCCTCGCCCTGCACTCGCACGGCGCCCCGCGGCACGGGGTTCGCCCTGCCGGTGTCCAACCAGGCTTTCAGGGCCACCACGTTGTCCGTCTGGAGCACACTGGCGCCGAAGACGTCGATGAGCGCGCCCCAGCCGCGGGCCGGGTCGACGAGGGAGTACTCGTCGGTGTAGTGGTCGGCCAGGCCGTTCCACATGGAGTTGATCCACACCCGGCCGGTGGCGGCCATGCGCCTCAGGACGGGGGTGCGCGCGACCGCGTCGTGGTCGCTGTCGAAGATGACCTCGTACGCCGCCGGCTGATGGGCGCCGAACTCGTCGATGTCGTCGATGTTGGCGTCCGAGACGATGTGCAGGTAGATCGCGTCCCGGTGGGCCGCGCGGAACTTCTCGACCTCCGCCACGGGGGCGTCGCTCTTGAACAGCCCGTTGCGGACCGTACCGGTCTCCCGGAGGACCGTGAAGATCTCCTCGCGGGCGGGCCAGCCCTTGTCCAGGTTGACCAGGCCCCGGTTCTTCGCGATCCCCATCGCCTCGGCGAGCGTGGGCACCCGCTCACCGGTGAGCGCGGCCTGGGCGCCGCCGAGCCCTTCGCGCAGGCGCAGTTCCCGCAACTCGGCCAGGGTGAGGTCGGAGACGGCGCCGGTGCCGTTCGTGGTGCGGTTCACCGTGGTGTCGTGCATCAGGACCGGCACGCCGTCCGCCGTGAGCTGTACGTCGATCTCGACGATCTCGGCGCCGTCCTCGTACGCGGCCCGTACGGCGGGCAGGCTGTTCTCCGGCGCGGCCCGCCACTGGCCGCGGTGCGCGGCGGTGAGGACCGCGGCGTCCTCGCCGTGGTCGAGGAAGTCCCGGTGGGCGCGCTCGGCGGCGTTCCCGGGGCGACCACCCGAGCCGGCGTCGACGCGGGCTTCGGCCTGCCCGGCACCGATGTCGAGTATTCCGGCCGTGGCGATCAGCACGACGGCCGCCAGATGACCGATGTAGCCGCTCCAGCGTTTCCTGATCATTGTCGCTCTCATGAGACGCACACTGATCACGGTGGATGGCTGCGACACGAGCGTTCCCTGCACCCGTCCCCAACACCGCGTGACTTCTTCGGCGAGCGGCCCTCGGTGCCGCCGGTCGGCCTTCGATCGGGACAGCGCGACAGCCGCCGGGCCGAATACATCGGCCGCCCGGGCATGACCTCGCAGCGGTCATGTACTAGAGTTATCTCGACATCGAGATATCTGCCGAAGGCGTACCGCAGCCGCCAGGCAGTAAGGCGAACCTAACTTAGCCTTACCTTAGCGGATCGGCGAGCAGCCCGTTGGCGGCACCGCGCGGCGTCAGCCGCACATGCGTCGCGGCGCGGTAGTACGCGCACATTCATGAAGGAGACTGTCGTGTCGGCGAACAGCTTCGACGCCCGCAGCACGCTGCGCGTGGGCGACGAGTCGTACGAGATCTTCAGGCTGGACAAGGTCGAGGGCTCAGCGCGCCTCCCTTACAGCCTGAAGGTGCTGCTGGAGAACCTGCTCCGCACCGAGGACGGCGCGAACATCACCGCCGACCACATCCGCTCGATCGGTGGGTGGGACTCCCAGGCGCAGCCCAGCCAGGAGATCCAGTTCACCCCGGCCCGCGTGATCATGCAGGACTTCACCGGCGTGCCCTGCGTCGTCGACCTCGCCACCATGCGTGAGGCCGTCAAGGAGCTGGGCGGCGACCCGGCGAAGATCAACCCGCTGGCCCCGGCCGAGCTGGTCATCGACCACTCCGTCATCGCGGACAAGTTCGGCACGCCCGAGTCCTTCGCGCAGAACGTGGAGCTGGAGTACGGCCGCAACAAGGAGCGCTACCAGTTCCTGCGCTGGGGCCAGACCGCGTTCGACGAGTTCAAGGTCGTCCCGCCCGGCACCGGCATCGTCCACCAGGTCAACATCGAGCACCTGGCCCGCACCGTCATGGTCCGCGGCGGCCAGGCGTACCCCGACACCCTCGTCGGCACCGACTCGCACACCACCATGGTCAACGGCCTCGGCGTGCTCGGCTGGGGCGTCGGCGGCATCGAGGCCGAGGCCGCGATGCTCGGCCAGCCCGTCTCGATGCTCATCCCGCGCGTCGTCGGCTTCAAGCTGACCGGCGAGCTGACCCCGGGCACCACCGCCACGGACCTCGTCCTCACGATCACCGAGATGCTGCGCAAGCACGGCGTCGTCGGCAAGTTCGTCGAGTTCTACGGTGAGGGCGTCGGCGCCACGTCGCTCGCCAACCGCGCCACCATCGGCAACATGTCGCCCGAGTTCGGCTCGACCGCCGCGATCTTCCCGATCGACGACGAGACACTGAAGTACCTGCGCCTGACCGGCCGTGACGCGCAGCAGGTGGCGCTCGTCGAGGCGTACGCCAAGGAGCAGGGCCTCTGGCTCGACCCGGCCGCCGAGCCCGACTTCTCCGAGAAGCTGGAGCTCGACCTCGCCACGGTCGTCCCGTCCATCGCCGGCCCGAAGCGCCCGCAGGACCGCATCGTCCTGGCCAACGCCAAGGAGCAGTTCGCGCGCGACGTGCGCAACTACGTGACGGACGACGAGGAGGCGGGCAAGGAGTCCTTCCCGGCCTCCGACTCGCCGGCCTCCTCCAACGGTGTGCCGACCCGCCCGACCCCGGTCACCACGCCGGACGGCTCGACGTACGAGATCGACCACGGCGCCGTCACCGTCGCCGCGATCACCTCGTGCACCAACACCTCGAACCCGTACGTGATGGTCGCCGCCGCGCTCGTCGCCAAGAAGGCCGTCGAGAAGGGCCTCACCCGCAAGCCGTGGGTCAAGACGACCCTGGCGCCGGGCTCGAAGGTCGTCACGGACTACTTCGACAAGGCCAACCTCACGCCGTACCTCGACAAGCTCGGCTTCAACCTCGTCGGTTACGGCTGCACGACCTGCATCGGCAACTCGGGTCCGCTGGACGAGGAGATCTCCAAGGCGATCAACGAGAACGACCTCGCCGTCGCCGCGGTGCTCTCCGGCAACCGCAACTTCGAGGGCCGGATCAACCCCGACGTCAAGATGAACTACCTGGCGTCCCCGCCGCTGGTCGTGGCCTACGCGATCGCCGGCTCCATGAAGGTCGACATCACGCGCGACGCGATCGGCGTCGACCAGGACGGCAAGGCCGTCCACCTCCAGGACATCTGGCCGACCGAGGCCGAGGTCAACGAGGTCGTCGCCTCCGCGATCGGCGAGGACATGTTCAACAAGTCCTACCAGGACGTCTTCGCCGGCGACGCCCAGTGGCAGGCGCTGTCGATCCCGACGGGCAACACCTTCGAGTGGGACCCGCAGTCGACCTACGTACGGAAGCCCCCGTACTTCGAGGGCATGACGATGGAGACGACCCCGGTCGCCGACATCGCCGGCGCGCGCGTGCTCGCCATGCTGGGCGACTCGGTCACCACCGACCACATCTCCCCGGCCGGCGCGATCAAGGCGGACACCCCGGCGGGCAAGTACCTCAACGAGCACGGCGTCGAGCGCCGTGACTTCAACTCGTACGGCTCGCGCCGCGGCAACCACGAAGTGATGATCCGCGGCACGTTCGCCAACATCCGCCTGCGCAACCAGATCGCGCCGGGCACGGAGGGCGGCTACACCCGCGACTTCACGGTGGCGGACAGCCCGGTCTCCTTCATCTACGACGCCTCGCAGAACTACCAGGCGGCCGGCACGCCGCTGGTCGTCCTCGCGGGCAAGGAGTACGGCTCGGGCTCGTCCCGCGACTGGGCGGCGAAGGGCACGGCGCTGCTGGGCGTCAAGGCGGTCATCGCCGAGTCGTACGAGCGCATCCACCGCTCGAACCTGATCGGCATGGGCGTGCTGCCGCTCCAGTACCCGGAGGGCGCGTCGGCGCTGTCGTACGGCCTGACGGGCGAGGAGGCGTTCACCTTCACGGGCGTCACCGCGCTGAACGACGGTTCGACGCCGACGACGGTCAAGGTCACCACGGACACGGGCGTGGAGTTCGACGCGGTGGTCCGTATCGACACCCCGGGCGAGGCGGACTACTACCGCAACGGCGGGATCATGCAGTACGTGCTCCGCAGCCTCATCCGCAAGTAGGTCTTGCGGACGGCAGTTGACGAGGGGCCGCACCCCACGCGCGAAGACGCGCGGGGTGCGGC
>NZ_JBHUZM010000015.1:0-90940 GCF_042667665.1 Streptomyces sp. NPDC057307
GGTCCGGCCGGCGATCGGCGGACAGACGCGGCTCGGGAGCCGCGCGACGTGGTGGTCGGGTCTGTCAGTAGGGGCCGTTGACGTTGTCGATCGAGCCGTAGCGGTCGGCCGCGTAGTTGCACGCCGCGGTGATGTTGGCGACCGGGTCGTAGCTGTCGGTCGACGTGCCGGGCACGTGGTACGCCTCGAACGTCGGGTCGATGACCTGGAGCAGGCCCTTCGACGGTATGCCGGCCGCGGCGTTGGAGTCCCAGTTGTTGATGGCCTGGGGGTTGCCCGCGGACTCGCGCATGATGTTGCGGTGGATGCCGTCGTACGAGCCGGGGATGCCGTTCTGCGCCATGACGTCCAGCGCCTCCCGGATCCAGCCGTCGAGGTCGTTGGTGTAGGACTTGGCGGCGGCCTGGACGGCTTCGGCGGGCTTGGCCTTCGCGGCGTTCTCGGTCGAGGCGGTCGGGGCTGCCGCCGCCTTGGGCGCGCCGGCGAGCTTCAGCTTGAGGCCGGGGCGGATGAGCGAGGGGTTGTCGCCGATGGCGTCGCGGTTGGTCTTGTACAGCGCCTTCCAGCCGCCGCTCACGGAGCGGGCGTCCGCGATCTTGGCGAGGGACTCGCCCTTCACGACGGTGTGGGTCACCTTCTGGGCGGCGGTGACGGCCGACGGGGCCGCCGTGACGTGCTGCGGGGCGGGCGCGGCGCCGGCCGTGGTGGCGGTCAGCAGGGGCAGGGCGAGTGCGGCACCGCCCGTGCCGACGGCGATGAGCCGGTGGGCGAGCGGGATGGTGCGGGAACGGCGGTGCTTACCCTGTGCGGGCATGACGAGGTCCTCTCCGTCGCCTGCGAGGTGAGCTGTCGGGTTCGGGCGGGAGATGCCCGGCCGCGCTGTGGGCGCGGCTTCACCCCAAGCCGGTCCGGTGTAACGGATCGGCGACTTACCTGGGTCCCCCGCTCCTGCCGTACGTGAATGGTTGGATGCGGTTTCCGGACAGCGGCAGGATTCGGCGTTCCGCCCGGAATGACGAGAACGTAAGCGAGAACGTCGGGGCTAAACAAGTCCTGAATTCACAGCGCCGGGTCATTCGGGGATCGGGCGGCGATCAATTCGAATTCCCACTCGGCGGTTCAGGGCTCAACTTTCCTTTCCTGTGCGGGAGGTGGGCGGTCGGGCGGAACATTCGGCCCGCCGGCCCTGTGACACACATCACGGACTTTCCATGCAACCACGCAATCACAACACCGCCCAGAAACGGACAAGTTAGTCGTGGAATACCCATAACGACCGGACCCGCAAAGCGGACAAATGATTGCTTTCTTGTCCCCGAGGGAAGCCCCGGCGACAGGTCCACCCCGGACGGCCCCACAGTCGACAGCCCACCAACAGCCATTGCCCATTCGCGAATTCGACCCGGCATCGACGGAAGGCGCGTGCGCTTCGGATTCCATTCGGCACGCGACGTCACGGAGCGACTACAGCGACTACGCGGACCCCGGCCCAACGACTCGGCGCCTCCCGTCGCTCCCCTCACGGAGCGGCACGGAAGGCGCCGAGCGGGCTCACGCCCTGAGGATTTGCCTGGTAAGTACCCTTTTATCAGGCATTTGCCTCTAGTTGGCGGCCTGCTTCGTGCCCGGGCCGCCGGTGATCACGAAGCTCGACCCCGGCTCGACGAGGACATCGCCCTCGGCCGAGTTGGTGATGGTCACGTTCGTCAGCGCCGCGTTGCCGCGGGCGCCGCCCATCGCCAGGATGCCGGAGCCGTTGTTGGACTTGTCGATCGTGACGTTGCTGATCTCGACGTCCGGTACGTTGCCGCCGCCGTTCTTGAACTGAATGCCGTCATAGGTGGAGTCGGAGATCTCGGTGTCCCTGATCTTGACTCCGGTGATGTCCCGGCTCGCCGGGAAGATGGTGATCGCGCCGAACTCCTGGTCCTCGTTCCAGAAGGCGCCACCCGTGCGGTGGAGCGCGTTTCCGGTGAGCAGGGTCTCGCCCGAGAAAGGCAGGGGGTCGTGGTCGGTCGCCAGCATGATGCCGGGATAGTTGGCGGTGTCGGCGATCAGGTTGTTCTGCACCTTGTTGCCATAACCGCCGTATATCGCGACGCCGTTCGCCCGCCAGGGCAGCTGAATGGTGTTGTTGGTGAACGAGTTGTCGTGCGCGATGTCCACCGCCGGGTCCTTCACATAGCGGTTGGCCCAGACGGCGAGCGAATCGTCACCCGTGGTGCGGAATGACGAATTGTCGACCAGTGAATTCCGGGTGCCGTTGGTGAAGTTGATGCCGTCGGCATACGTGTTGCGAATCCGCATTCCACTGAACTCAAGGCCGTCGGCGGGGCCCCAGAGGGCCTGGATGTTGTCGTAGTCGCGGCCGACCCAGGCACCCACGTTGGCGTGCTCGATCCAGACGTTGGAGATCTTGGTGTTCTGCCCGAAGCGGCCGTTGAGGCCCACTCCGCCCTCGGCGCCCCCGCCGCCCCGGATCCGGCCCGAGCCGAAGATCGCGATGTCGGAGATCTGGGTGTTGTCGTCGATGTCGAAGCCGAAGTTGCCCTCGTGCGGGTGGTTGATCCCGCCCGCGTTCTGCGGCTCGGTGAGCGTGTAGAGCTGTGAGTGCCACATTCCGGCGCCGCGGATCGAGACGTCACTGATCCCGATCTGGTTGTACTGCCCCTGGTTCTGCGGGTCGTCGGTCAGGATCTTCTGCTCCTGACGCCACTGGCCCGCCGGGATCCAGACGCAGTCGATGTCGCCGTTCTGGTCGGCGGTCACCGCGTCCTGGATGGCCTTGGTGTCGTCGTTCCCGTCGTCGGGGACGGCCCCGTACTCGGTGATCGAGGTGCACTCGGCCGGCTTGGCCGCCGGGGGCGCCACCTGCTCCAGGTCGACCAGGTCGACGATGTAGAACTGGGCGGTGTCCTCCGCGTCACGCTGGAGCTTGAACTTGGTGCCCGCCGGATAGCTCTTCTCCAGCAGCGCGTGCGACTCGTCGAACAGTCTGCGGGCGTCCGTCTGGGGCGTGTTGGTCAGCGACTCGGGGTCGTCGGTGTTGCCGTACAGCCAGCTGTGCTTGGACGACAGATCCAGCTTCTGTACGAAGGTGCCGTCGGCGTAGAGGCTGATGGTGGCGTCGAGGCCACCGCCTCCCGGCGCGTCGGGTATGGAGTTGCGTACGACGATCGAGTTCGCCGCGTTGGTGGAGGTGAACTCCACGAACTCCCCGGAGTTGTCCAGCCGCACCGATTTACGGCCGGACGACTCGCTGGCGAAGTTGGTGTGCCCGAAGGTGCGCTTCGCGTCCGCCTCCAGCAACGTGCCGTCGTAGTCGGCGGCTTCGGCCTCGTACTCGGTGTACGGGAGGGTGGCTCCGCGCTCGGCCGCGGCCGGTCGTGCCAACGTGTCGTCGGCCTTCGCGGGCGCGCCGGCCGCCGACGCGGACGCGGCGGGCAGGAGTCCGACGACGAGCAGGCCGGTCATGGACATACCGGAGATCAGACGTCGTCTCAGGTGCTTCGACTTCATGGTGTCCTCTGTTTCCGTGGGGTCGACAGAGTGAGCAATGCCGGTCCGTGGTGGGGGTGGACGGCAGGACCACGATCAAACGGGACAGAATGACTGCCCCGATCTTGCAAGAGAACCGCAAATAATTGAGCTTCGCCGTTCAGGTCCTGCGATCAGGCAGTCAGAGTTTTCAAGCATGTCACGGGTTTGTCAACAGCTCGCGTCAGACGCCGACTTGGCACGCAACGGCCGGGCGGCGCATCGGGCCGTGCGCCGGGCGCGCACGCGGAGAGCGAACCCTATGACCTGCCTGTTACCTCCATCGAGGCAACATCGCTCGTTTTTCTGGACCTTTCCTCCCGTACACCGCCAGCATTGATTACTGCGAGTAGTCATTCGCTTCGGGTGCGGCATCGCCGTACCCCGTGCTCCAACCACCTCGGAAAGGACCTGGACCGAGCCGCATGAGAAATCCCCGCTCTCGCACAAGGCTGTCCAACACACTCGCCGCATGCGCTGTCGTCAGCGCCCTCGCCGCCACGACTCTCGTCGGTGCCGCCCCCGTTGTCGCTCACAGCGGCGAGGGCCACCACGAGCACTCCACCAGGGCGGGCGCCGGCCCGGCCGGGAAGACGGAGGGGCCCGGGACGGAGGGTCCCAAGGCGAAGGACCCCGAGGTCGATCCCGCCGAAGTGGCGATGCTCGGCCGTGAGCACGCCGAGGAGCACGCCACCACCCGGCAGGGCGCCGCGGACCTCGGCACCTATCCGCAGGCGACCCGCACCGCCCGGCTGAAGGCGCTCACCGAGAGCCAGGAGAAGACCAACAGGGAGTACAAGGCGTCGGACTTCGGCGCCTTCAAGGAGTACTTCGACTCACCGGACTTCGGCGTCCACGTCGCCCAGTTGCCGACCGGCAAGGTGCTCCTCTTCTCCTTCGAGCGGATCGAGACCGACCCCACCAAGGAGACGGCCCCCACGCAGGTCGTCGGAGCGGCCAACCGGGGCCGTGCCTTCCTCTGGGACCCCCAGAAGGGCACCGGCGCGAACGCCTTCAAGAAGGTCACCCCGCCCGCCGTCACGATGCCCGACAGCACGGGCGTCTCCCGCCCCGCGCCCATCTTCTGCGCGGGCCACGCCTTCCTGCCGAACGGGATGCTCGGTGTCTTCGGCGGCAATCTCGGCGGCAACGGCGGCTCGGGCGCCAAGCTGTCCTTCGTCTTCGACCCGTGGAGCGAGACCTGGGCGATGAACGAGGACATGTCCGTGGGCCGCTGGTATCCCAGCGTGGTCACCGGCCCCGACGGCCGGATGCTGATCATGTCCGGCCAGTCCGAGCTGGGCTGGGGCACGCCCACCCCGATCGTGGAGCGCTTCCCCGCGCTGCGGGACCCCGTTCCGTACCGCAAGACCGACATCCCCCGCTTCCAGCCGGTCGACCGCTTCGGCGCGGACGCCCCGTACAAGCTCGACTACCCGCATCTGTTCAGCCTGCGCGACGGGAAGATCTACGGCCTCGGCCGCAGCCACGACCAGCAGTGGCTGTTCGACCCGGTCAGGGAGACCCGGAGCGATCTGGCGCAGCGGCCGGGCGCGGTCGACCGTAGTTACGGCTCAGCCGTCCCGCTCCCCGGCGGCTTCCGCGGCCCGGACTCCGTCCTGGTCCTCGGCGGCGACCGTACGGACCCGAACACCTATCAGCTCGCCGCCGGCAAGTGGAAGACGAAGGAGGCGCGGGCCTTCGGCCGTACGCAGGACAACACCCTGCTGCTGCCCACCGGGAATCTGCTCACGGTCAACGGCTCCTACGACATCCGTGACTACGGCAACGGGCAGTACAACCCGAACGCGGACCTGAAGTACCGGCACACGGAGCTGCGGGACGAGAACGGCGACTGGCGACTCGGCCCCGTCCAGCGGCTGCCGCGCGGGTACCACTCGAACGCCGTGGTGCTGCCCGACGGGCGCGTCATGGTCACCGGCGACGAGGCGCAGCAGATCGCCAACGACCGGGACATCAAGGACGACATCGACGGCACCATCGAGATGTACGAGCCGCCGTATCTCCACAACGGCGCGCGTCCCGAGCTGGATTCCGCCCCGTCGCGGCCGCTCGCGTTCGACCAGCGGTTCACCGTCTCCAGCTCCACCGCCGACGAGGTGAAGCGGGCCGTGCTGCTGGCGCCCACGACCGCCACCCACTCGGTCAACACCAGCCAGCGGCACCTGGAGTTGCGGATCAAGCGGCAGGGCAACGGGGAGTTGGAGCTGCAGGGTCCGCCCACCGCCGAGGCCGCCCCGCCCGGCTGGTACATGCTCTTCCTCCTCAACGAGGAGGGTGTGCCGAGCATCGCCAAGTGGATCTCCCTCGAACCGGACGGGGCGCGGTCATGACCTACGCCACGGAGCGTCCGCAGACGTACGAGCCGCCGGCCGAGGCCGATCTGCCGCTGCGCAGGAGCCGGGAGATCCAGGGCGACATCATCGCCGGAGCCAAGAAGGACCATGTCCAGCTCCTCTTACTGAAGTTCGAGAACGACGTCCAGGCCAGGACGTGGCTGCGCCGGCTGCGGCCGCGGATCGCCACGACGCGGCAGGTCGCGGCGTTCAACGCGGAGTTCAGCAAGGCCCGTAAGCAGTCCGGCGGCGACGACCCCAAGGCCCTCAACGCCGTATGGCGGGTCGTCAGCTTCACCTACCCCGGGCTGAAGCTGCTGGCCGGGCGTGATCCCTTCCCGTCCGTTCCGCCGGGCAGCACGCAGGAGGCATACAAGCAGGGCCCGGCCGCACGGGCCGCGATGCTCGGCGACACCGGTCAGTGCGCGCCGGAGCACTGGCTGTTCGGCAACGGCACGGGCCAGCCCGTCCACGCGGTGCTCACCGTCTCCGCCGACCGTCCCCAGGACCTGCGCGTCGCGCTGACCGAGGAGCGCGAGGAGGCCGCCCGGCACAAGGTCGTGATCGTCTTCGAGCAGGACGGGGCGACCCTGGAGGGGACCCGCCGGGGCAAGGAGCACTTCGGCTTCAAGGACGGCATCAGTGAGCCGGCCGTCAAGGGCTTCGACGCGCCCGACCCGAACAGGCCCGAGCACAAGAAGGGCAGCCCCGGCACCCGGATCATCCCGGCCGGCGAGATCGTCGTCGGGTACGAGCGGGACGACGGGAAGCAGACCGACCTCCCGGACTGGGCGCGTGACGGCTCCTTCCAGGTCCTGCGGCGCCTCGCGCAGGACGTCCCCGGCTGGTGGGCCCAGGTCGGGGCGCGTCTGAAGGAGCTGAAGGTCCAGGAGGTGGTGCCTCCCGAGGCCACGACCGAGTGGCTGGCCGCCCGGCTGGTCGGCCGCTGGCGCTCGGGGACACCGGTGGCGAAGTGCCCGCACGCGGACAGCCCGAGTGACGCGGAAGCCTGGTCGGACAACGACATCAGCTACCGCGACGACCTGGAGGGCGAGATCACGCCGCTGTTCTCGCACCTGCGCAAGACCAGCCCGCGCGACGGCCTGCTGGTCAGGTCGAGCGACACGCAGACCATCCCGGAGAAGGGCGGCCTCGACGGGCGGCGCATCATGCGGCGCGGTATCCCCTACGGCCAGCCGTTCGACCCCGCCGGCAGTGCGGGCAACGGCCCGGACGCACCGCGCGGTCTGGTCTTCGTCTGCTATCAGTCGGACCTGGTCAAGCAGTTCGAGTTCATCCAGAAGGACTGGATCGAGGAGCCGAACTTCCCGCAGCGCGACCCGGCACCCGGCCGGGACCCGCTGGTCGCCACCGCCACCGAGGTCAGCTTCAAGGGCTGCCAGGTGCGCTTCGAGCAGTTCGTGCGGACGGAGGGCGCGGTGTACGCGTTCTCGCCCTCGCTGTCGACGATCGAGGCTCTCGCGGACGGGCAGCTGAACGGCGGCGGCGGCCCCGACGGTGACCTGATCATCGAGGCCCCGTACATCCTGCGCCCGGAGGACGGGTCGGTCGGCACGGCCAAGGCCCGGCTCGTGATGCGGCAGGACGGCAATCTGGTCGTCCTGAACGAGCGCGACCAGCAGGTCTGGGAGTCGGGCACCGCGGGCAGCGGCGGGGCCAGGGCGGTCTTCCAGGAGGACGGCGACATCGTCATCCTCGGGGCCGACGACAGGCCGGTGTGGAAGTCCCGTACGACCGGGAATCCGCGCGCCAAGCTCATCATCCTCATGGACGGGAACGTGGTGATCCGCGCCGCCGACGGCACGGTGGTCTGGCAGACCAACACCGCGCACTGACCGTCACCGGGCCCCGGGCGTGTCCCGGGGCCCTCCCGACCGCGGTGGACGGCGGCCCCCCAACCGCCGTCCACCGCACCCGCACGCCCGGCCCGGCCCTCCACGGCCACCGCGCGCCGTTGTCCACAGGACCCGGCACCCCGCGCCGTCCGGAGCGATGATGGAGGTATGGCGAATCCGACAATCCTGACCGTCGACGACGACCCCGCCGTCTCCCGGGCCGTCGCCCGCGACATCCGGCGGCATTACGGCGAGAGCTACCGGGTCGTACGTGCCGTGTCCGGCGAGGAGGCCCTGGAGGCCCTGCGGGAGATCAAGCTGCGTGGGGACCAGCTCGCGATCATGCTCGCGGACTACCGGATGCCCCGTATGAACGGCCTGGAGTTCCTGGAGGCCGCGATGGATCTCTTCCCGCTCGCCCGCCGGGTGCTGCTGACCGCGTACGCGGACACCGAGGCCGCGATCGACGCCATCAACGTCGTGGACCTCGACCACTATCTGCTCAAGCCGTGGAGCCCCCCGGAGCAGAATCTCTACCCGGTGATCGACTCGCTCCTGGAGCTGTGGCTGGAAACCCCGGATCCGGTCGCCACCGAGACCCGCGTGGTCGGTCACCGCTGGTCCGCGCCGTCCTTCGCCGTACGCGACTTCCTCGCCCGCAATCTGGTGCCGTTCCGGTGGCTGCTCTCCGACGAACCGGAGGGCACCCGGCTGCTGACCGCCGCCGGACTCACCCAGGCGGACGTGCCGATGGTCGTCACCTCCGACGGCAAGACGCTGGTGTCCCCCTCCGAGCGGGAACTGGCCGCGCATGTCGGGCTCAGCACGGTCCCGGCCTCGGACTTCTACGACCTGATCGTCGTCGGCGGCGGCCCCGCCGGCCTGGGCGCGGCCGTCTACGGCGCGTCGGAAGGGCTCCGTACGCTGCTGGTCGAGCAGCAGGCCACCGGCGGGCAGGCCGGCCAGAGCAGCAGGATCGAGAACTATCTGGGCTTCCCGGACGGCGTCTCGGGCCAGCAGCTGACGGAGCGGGCGCGCCGTCAGGCACTCAAGTTCGGCGCGGAGATCCTCAGCACGCAGCGGGCCGTGGCCCTGGACGCGGCGGGCTCCGGCCGGGTGCTGCGCCTGGGCGAGGCGGACTCCGTCACCGCTCACACGGTGGTCCTCGCCACCGGGGTCGACTACCGGCGCCTCGGGGCCGTCGGCGTGGCGGAACTGACCGGCACGGGGGTCTTCTACGGGTCCACCGTCACCGAAGCGGTCAACTGCTCCGACCAGGACGTCTACATCGTCGGCGGCGCCAACTCCGCCGGGCAGGCGGCCGTGTACTTCTCCCGCTACGCCCGCCGTGTCCACCTGCTGATCCGGCAGGGCGATCTGTCGCGTTCCATGTCGAGCTATCTGATCGAGCAGCTCGACGGCATCTCCGGCGTCGAGATCCATCCGTGGACCGAGGTGACGTGCGCGGAGGGCGACGGGCATCTGCAGAGCCTGACCCTGCGCGACAGCCGGTCCGGGGAGAGCAGGGACGTGTCGACGTCGTGGCTGTTCGTCTTCATCGGCGCCGAGCCCCACACGGACTGGCTGGACGGGGCCGTCACCCGCGACGACCGCGGCTTCGTCCTGACCGGGACGGACCTCATGACCAGCGGGCAGCGCCCGGCGGGCTGGCGGCTGCCACGCGACCCCTACCACCTGGAGACGAGCATCCCGGGCGTCTTCGCCGCCGGCGATGTGCGCGCGGCCTCGGTCAAGCGCGTCGCGTCGGCCGTCGGCGAGGGCGCCATGGCTGTTTCCCTGGTGCACCGCTATCTGGAGGCACAGTGACCATCCCAGCGGAGGACCGGCTCACACCGGACGAGCTGCGCACACTCTTCCTGTTCGAGGCGCTCAGCCCCGAACAGCTCGACTGGCTGGCCGCGCGCGGCCGGGTCGAGCGGCGGGAGGCCGGTGAGGTCCTCTACAAGGAGGGCGAGCCGGCCACCTGCTTCTTCATCCTGCTCAGCGGGGCCCTCTCGCTCAACCGGGTCCTGCACGGCGACGACGTCGAGGTCAACAGGACCGACCAGCGGGGCGTGTACAGCGGCGCCACGCGCGCGTATCTCGGCGACCGGGTCGAGCAGTTGTACCCGCACACGCTGCGCGCGGTCAGTGACGCGGAGTTCTACGTGCTGCCGGCCGACGAGTTCGCGTACGCGGTACGCACCTGGTTCCCGATGGCGCTGCATCTGCTGGAGGGCCTGTTCTTCGGTACGCGGGCGGCCAACGCGATCGTCAACGAACGGGAGCGGCTGCTGGCCCTGGCGTCGCTGTCCGCCGGTCTCACGCACGAGCTGAACAATCCCGCCGCGGCCGCTCTGCGGGCGACGGCGGGGCTGCGTGAGCGGGTCACGGGCATGCGGCACAAGCTGGCCATGATCGCCGACGGCCGGCTCGGCGGGGCGGATCTGCACCGTCTGGTGGGGCTCCAGGACGACGCCGTTCAGCACGCGGCCGCGGGTGCCGGCAACATGACCGCGATGGAGGCCGCCGACGCCGAGGACACGGTCAGCGACTGGCTGGACGAGCAGGGCGTCGCCGGGGCGTGGGACCTGGCGCCGTCGCTGGTGGCCGGGGGCATCGGGGTGCCGTGGCTGGCCGGGGCGGCCCGGACGATCGGCCCGGAGCACTTCGACGCGGCGGTGCGCTGGATCACGTACAACATCGATACCGAGCTGATGATGGGCGAGATCGACGACTCCGTGGAGCGGATCTCGGAGCTGGTCGGGGCGGCCCGGCAGTACTCGCAGCTCGACCGGACGCCGTTGCAGATCGTCGACGTGCACGAGCTGCTCGACGCCACGCTGACCATGCTCCAGGCCAAGATCCCGGAGAACGTGCGGGTGGTCAGGGAGTACGACCGGGAGCTGCCGTCGATCCCGGCGTACGGCGCGGAGCTGAACCAGGTGTGGACGAATCTCATCGTCAACGCCCTGGACGCGATGCCCGACGGTGGCACGCTCACGGTGCGCAGTTGGCGCGAGGACGCGCGGCTGATGGTGGAGATCGCGGACACGGGGGTGGGGATCACGAAGGAGGTCCGGCCGCGGATCTTCGAGCCGTTCTTCACCACCAAGCAGGTCGGTGAGGGCACGGGGCTGGGCCTGGACATCTCGTACCGCATCGTGGTCAACAAGCACCACGGTGACCTCAGGGTCACGTCGAAGCCCGGTGACACCCGCTTCCAGGTGTGCCTGCCGATCGAGGAGGAGGCGGTCGGCTCTGGGCGGGCGGGCGACGCCGAGGCTCAGGCCGAGGCCGACAACAGGACGGGGTCCGAGTCCGAGGCCGAGTAGGTCGGCCCAGCAGTTGTCAGCCCAGCAGTTGGTGGGTGAAGCACCAGCGCCAGTCCTCGCCCGGCTCCAGGGAGCGCATGACGGGGTGACCGGTCTGTGCGAAGTGCTCGGACGCGTGGCGCAGGGGTGAGCTGTCGCAGCATCCGACATGACCGCAGGTGAGGCAGAGGCGCAGATGCACCCAGTCCCGGCGGTCGAGGGCGACGCAGTCGACGCATTCGTCGGTGGGCGAAAGGGGCGCCACGTCAGTAGTCGCGTTGGCGAGATCTGTACATGTACCCATGCCGCCACGGTACTGCGGCGGGGCGCGGGCGGCGCGGTGGAGTCTGCGAAGTCCGCAGACTTCGGGTCCGTCGGCGGGCAGACTGGCTGCCGTGACGACACTCAGCAAAGGCGCCAATATCCCGGTAACGGTCCCCGCTGTGCGGGCGGTCCTCAGCTGGTCGGCAGGGCCCGGCGTCCCGGACGTGGACGCCTCCGCGCTGCTGCTGGCGAACACCGGACAGGTGCGCTCCGACGGCGACTTCGTCTTCTACAACCAGCCGCGCCACGCCTCGGACGCCGTACGCCATCTCGGCAAGCGCCCCGGCGCCGACTCGGTGGACGTGGATCTGGCCGCGCTGGAGCCCGCCGTCGAGCGTGTGGCGCTGTGCGCGTCGGCCGACGGCGGGACGTTCGGGCAGGTGCCGGGCCTGCGGCTGCTGCTGCTGGACGTGGCGTCCGGTGCGGAGCTGGCCCGTTTCGACATGTCGGCCGGTACGGAGACGGCGTATGTGAGCGGCGAGCTGTACCGGCGGGCCGGCGGGTGGAAGTTCCGGGCGGTCGGGCAGGGGTACGCGAGCGGGCTGGCCGGGCTGGCGACGGACTTCGGCATCACGGTGGACGCGGAGCCGCCTCAGCCGGTGGCAGCGCCGGTTCGGGCACCGGTGCCCGCACCCGTCCGGCCGCCGCGGGCGCCGGCCGCAGCGCCGTCCCGTGGCTCCTCCCCCGGTCCCCGGCTCACCAAGGGTGAGGAGCGGCTTCCCGTCGACATGCGCAAGCGCCTCTCGCTGCGTAAGGAGCAGGTGGCGGTCAGCCTGGACAAGCACGGTGTCACCGGGGTCGTCGCGCGCGTCATCCTCGTCCTCGACGCCTCGGGTTCGATGACCGCCCTGTACTCGCGCGGTGTGGTGAAGAACGTCGCCGAGCGGATGGCGGCCGTGGCGGCGCAGTTGGACGACGACGGCGAGATGCAGGCGTGGACGTTCGCCACGAACCCGGCCCGGCTGCCCGACCTGACGATCGGCGAGCTGCCCGAGTGGCTGAGGCTGCATGTGCGGGTGGGGCAGATGAGTCTCTTCGGCCGGAAGAAGCCGCCGAAGGGCCAGGTCCCGGGGCAGGTCGACATGCGCGCGGTCGGTTTCCAGAACGAGGAGCAGAAGGTCATCGCGGAGGTGCGGGCGTACGTACGTGAGAATCCGGTGCCGGCGCCGACCCTGGTCCTGTTCTTCTCCGACGGTGGTGTGTACCGGGACCGCGAGATCGAGGCGGAGCTGCGGGCGGCCGTCGAGGAGCCGGTGTTCTGGCAGTTCGTCGGGCTCGGCCGGGCCAACTACGGCGTGCTGCAGCGCTTCGACACCATGGCGGGGCGCCGCGTCGACAACGTCGGCTTCTTCGCCGTCGACGACATCGAGAGCGTGTCGGATCCGGAGCTGTACGACCGGCTGCTGTCGGAGTTCCCTTCGTGGCTGCGGGAGGCGCGGCAGGCGGGGATCCTGCGCTGAGCCCGGCGTCGCCGCCACCAACGGCAATAAACTAACTAGTTTGTTTGACTATCGAGGGCTCACGTAGGTACGTTTCATCGAGCGACAACAAACTAGTTAGTTACTTATGCCTGCGAAGGGAAGCCACCCCCATGAGGAACGTCACCGGATGGGCCGCCCACCAGCGGGGCGGCCCGCTGAAGCCCTGGGACTTCACCCGCCGTGAGCTGCGCGGCGACGACGTGGCCGTACGGGTGGAGTACTGCGGCGTCTGCTCCAGTGACATCTCCGCGATCAACCACGGCGGCGAGTTCCCGCTCGTACCCGGCCACGAGCTGGTCGGCGAGATCACCGCGGTCGGCGACGCGGTGACCCGGTTCACCGCCGGCGACAAGGTCGCGGTGGGCAACATCATCGACTCCTGCGGCGGCTGCCCGCCGTGCCTGGCCGGCCGCGAGAACTGGTGCCTGCGGTTCCCCACGCTGACGTACGGCAACACCGACCCGAAGGACGGACTGACGACACGGGGCGGCTACTCCTCGGAGTACGTACTGCCGGAGAAGTTCACGTACCACCTGCCCGAAGGGCTCGACCCGGCCGGTGTCGCGCCGTTGATGTGCGCGGGCATCACCACGTACGTCCCGCTGAAGCGGTGGGGCGCGGCGCCCGGCCGGACGGTCGGCATCGTCGGGATGGGCGGGCTCGGTCATCTCGCGCTGAAGATCGCGCACCGACTGGGCGCCGAGGTCGTCCAGTTCACCAGGACGCCGGACAAGGCGGACGAGGCGCGCGCCCTCGGCGCCGACGACGTGGTGCTGTCCACGGACGAGAAGCTGATGGCCGATCAGAAGGGCCGTTTCGACCTGATCCTCGACACGGTCGGCGCGGCGCACTCGCTGGAGCCGTACCTGTCCGCGCTCGCGATGGACGGCACGCTGTGCGTGGTGGGCATCCCGCCGGGGGACCTCACGGTCGGTCCGCTCAGCCTCATCCAGGGTGCGAAGACCCTGGCGGGCGCGGGGAGCGGCGGGACCGCCGAGACGCGGGAGATGCTCGACTTCTGCGCCGAGCACGGCATCGTCGCCGATGTGGAGATCATGCGCCCGGACCAGGTCAACGAGGCGCTCGACCGGCTCGCGCGCAACGACGTCCGGTACCGCTTCGTCCTCGACATGACCAAGTGAGGAGTGAGCCGAGTGAGGAGTGAGCCAGTGAGGAGTGAACCGGGTGAGGGGTGAACAGCCGACGGAACGGCCGAACGGGCCGACCGACCAGTTGGCTTAGCCTGGGGCCATGAAGACGGGACAGATCACCAGCGCGGGACAGGCGTCCCGCCGCCGGCTGCTCGACGCGGCGACGGCGGAGTTCGCCGCGTACGGTATCGCGGGCGCCCGCGTCGACCGGATCTCCGCCGCCGCCCAGGTCAACAAGGCGCAGCTGTACGCGTACTTCGGCAACAAGGACAAGTTGTTCGACGCCGTCTTCGCGGAGCATCTGGACCTGATCGTCGGTACGGTCCCGGTCACCGGCGACGATCTCCCCGGCTACGCGGTCCGGCTCTACGACGCGTATCTCGTCCATCCGGAGCTGGTCCGCCTGGCCACCTGGGCCCGGCTGGAACGCACCCCGACCGGGGATCTGTACCACTTCATGCCGGGCCACGACGACGAGAAGCTGCGGTCGATCACCGACGCGCAGACGGCGGGCGCCGTCGATCCGTCGATCCCTGCGGGGGACGTGCTCGCCATGGTCACCGCCCTGTCGATGACCTGGTCACCGGCCAGCGTCATGTACACCGCGAGCAAGGACGAACCGGAGTCCGACCACGCGCGCCGCCGCGCGGCGCTCGCGCTCACCGTGCGGCGCGCCTTCGCGCCGTGAGCAGCGGCTGGAAGAAGCCGGTGTCCTCGGGCTGTCGCCACATGGGCGCGTCGAATCCCGCCTCGGTCACGAGACCGGCCAACTGCCCCTCGGTGAGGGCCCGGTAGGTCGTACGCCGCACCTCGACGCGCCAGTCGTCGCCGGCGGGGATCAGCTGGAAGTGCTCCAAGTCGTAGCGCTCGCCGTCCTCGTGCCAGTCCCAGAGCTGGAAGGTGACGGTGCGTCCGCTGCCCGCGCCGTGGAGCTGCGGGGCGGTCGAGGCGGGGCGCGACCGGCGGATCCGGTCGTAGGGGCGGGTGCTGATCAGCAGCAGCCCGTCGCTCCGCAGCACGCGGCGCATCTCGCCCAGCGCGGTCAACAGGTCCTCGTCGGTGAGGAAATGGGGCAGGGAGTTGTCGGCGCACACGACGGCGTCGAAGGTGCCGTCCCCGAACGGGAGCGCCCGCATGTCGGCCGCCCGCACCGGCATCTCCAGCCCTCGCCGGGCCGCTTCCCGCCCCGCGCGGGCGGCGGCGGCCGGGCTGATGTCGGTGCCGGTGACCCGGTGGCCCCGCAGCGCGAGGCCGACGGCTTGCGTACCGATGCCGCACGCGCAGTCCAGCACTGTGGCGGGCGCCGTACCGAGGGCTGAGCGGATCACCGTGTCCAGGGCGCGGCCCTGGCGCTCCGTCGCGCCGTCCCAGTCGTCGTAGATGAGGTGGTAGTCGGCGGCGAGCCGGTCGTAGAACCGGGCCACGGAGGAGTCGTCGCCGGCGCCGTCCCTGGCATCGCCCCTGGCGTCGTCCCTGGTCTCGCCCCTGGCGCCGTCGTACGGCACGGAGTTCACCGCTCATCCGCGCGGCGCGACGTCGGCCGGGGCGGGGGTGGCTTCGTCGAGTACGGCTTCGACGAGAGCCGTCAACAGGGCGGTACGTCGCGGGAGTTCGGCCACCACGACGTGTTCGTCGTCCGCGTGCGCCCCGCCACCCACCGCGCCCAGGCCGTCCAGCGTGGGGACCCCGACGCCCGCCGTGAAGTTCCCGTCAGACGCACCGCCGACGGCGGCGGCCGTGAGCGGGCCGAGGCCGAGCCCGGCGGCGAGCGACGTGGCCAGGGCGAACAGCCCCGACGACGCCTCCGCCTGGAGCGGCGGGCGGTTGATGCCGCCCGCGATGCTGATCCGCGCGCCGGCCAGTACCGGCCGGAGTTCACGTACGGCCCGGTCGACCCGCCGCTGTTCGGCCGCGTCCCACACCCGTACGTCGAGCGCCACGCTCGCGCGGGCGGGGACGGTGTTGGTCGTCGTACCGGCGGACAGCGCGGTCGGCACGACGCTCGTGCCGCGTTCCGGATCGGCGAGCGCGGCCACGGCGAGGATCTGATGGGCGATCTCCACCCCGGCGTTCACGCCCTTCTCCGGTTCGAGCCCGGCGTGCGCGGCCCGGCCCTCGACATCGATCCGGTACAGGGACACGCCCTTGCGGCGGCACTTCAGCGCCCCGCCGTCGGCCGACGCCTCCAGCACGAACACCGCCTCGCAGCCGCGCGCCTCCGCCTCGATCAGGCTCCGTGACGACGGCGAGCCCAACTCCTCGTCACCAGTGATCAGGATCGACAGCCCCGCCCGGCCACGGACCGACGCGGCGGCGTGCAGCGCCATCACGACGCCCGCCTTCATGTCGAAGCAGCCCGGCCCGCGCAGCACGCCGTCGCGGACGGAGTACGGGTGCGTCTCCAGCGTGCCCATGGGCCACACCGTGTCGTGGTGCCCGAGCAGCAGGACGCGCGGTGTCCCGCCGAACCGCCACCGCAGATGCGTACTGCCGTCGATCACGACGCGGTCCGGTTCGGCGTCGAGCAGCCGGCGTCCGAGCGCCGTCACGGCGTCCGCGCTGCGGGCGACGGCCTCGCGGTCGGACGACGGGGACTCGCAGCGTACGAGGGTCTCGATGTCGGCGAGGAGGTCCCGTACGGTCGCGTCGGCGCGCGCGGCCGTCATCGCGACCCGCCCCGAGACGCCCGGCGGGGCAGCGCGCCGGTCCGCGACTCCCCCTCGGCGGGCACCGGTTCACCACCGTCGGCGACTCGGCCGCCGCGCAAGAGTGTCCGCATGCGTTCATCTCCTCAAGGACGGGCTGGAGCATCAAGGACATACCGCAGCACCTGCTGTTACTGCAGCAGACCTTAGGGCCCGTCAGCCGCCGCGCCCGGCCTACTCGCCCTGCCCGGCCCGGAGCCGTTTGCGCTCGGGGGTGTAGTGCCACCACGGGCGGGCCGGCAGTCCTTCGGCCTGGTCCACGGCGGACATCACGGTGTCGAGCAGACACGGGTCGTGCCGTTGACCCGCGGCCGCCGACATCCGCTCGTACAGCTCGACCGGGTCCTCGCCCGCCAGCTGCGCGATCCGGGTGATACCGATGGTCGCGAAGTGCCCGGCCACGGAGCGGCCGACGTTGACCAGTTCGGTGAGGTCCGATCCTTCGGAGGCGGTCATCGGGCTCCCTCCCTCTCGCTCTCGCTCCTGTCGTCGTTCTCTCTCATCTCGTCGTTCTCCCTACTTCTCGTCGAGGGCGTCGGCCAGCAGACCGACCTGTTCGGGCGCCCCCGAACAGGGGAACAGCACCAGATCGTCGGCGCCCGCCTTCCCGAGGCGGTCGATCTCCTCGTGCAGGTGGCGGGTGTCGGTGATGACGTCGGGACGGACCTGGGGAAGGTACGCGGCGCCGTAGTAGTGGGCCACGTACGCCTCGGCGGTCTCCACCGCGCCCGGCCCCAGGCAGAAGTACCGCTCGGCGACGATCCGTGGCCGCCCCGCGCGTCCGGCCCGCGCCCACTCCCGGCGTACGGCGGCGACGCCCGTCTCCAGCGTCTCCAGACCGAACGACGGCGCCACCCAGCCGTCCGACAGGGCGGCGGCCCGGGCGAACCCGGCGGGTACGAGTCCGGCCAGCAGCAGCGCCGGTCGCCCCGGCGGCAGGGCGGGGATCGGCCCGGACACGCCGGCGACGTCACCGCGCCACACCTCCCGCATCGTCGCGAGGGCCGCCTCGAAGGCGGCGCCCCGTCCGGCCGTCGGTACGTCACTGGCGGCGTAGTCCTCGGGCCAGCCGCCCATGCCGAGCCCCACGGTCAGCCGCCCCGCGGAGAGCCGTTCGACCGAGTCGATCTGCTTGGCGAGGACGACCGGATTGGCCCGGTAGCCGGCGTTGAGGACAGTGGTCAGCAGTTCGATACGTTCGGTTCGGGCCGCCGCGGCGGCCAGCGCCACCAGCGGGTCGAGATTGTCGTACACCAGCCGGTCGATCACACCCAGCGAGTGGAAACCCCGCCGCTCACTCTCGGCGGCCCAGTGCCCGACAGACGAGTAGTCCGTGCCCGGCACGGCGGCGGGAAGTCCGATTCCGATGCGTGGCCTCATCTGTCATCCCCCTTCGGTGGGATGTTGAAGTTGATCCGGAACATGTTGTCGGGGTCGTGGCGGGCCTTGACGGTCCGCAGCCGGTCGAAGTCGGCCGGGGTGTAGGCGGCGCGCACGCGGTCGGGGCCGGTGTCCTCGACGCCCGCGAAGTTGAGGTTGATCCCGCCGGTGCTCCAGGGGCGCAGCCGGGCGAGCAGGTCGTCGCGCCGCCGCAGGGTGTCCGGTTCGGGGACGGCGCCGGTGAAGAGGGAGAACGCCGCGTCGCGTCCGCCGACACAGTTGGGGACCTTCGGCGGGCGGGCGTACGCGCCGCCGAAGTGCCGCAGCTCGGTGACGAACGACGCGCCGGAGTCCGGTCCGGCCAGCGCCACGACGGTGTCGACCGTCCCGGCGGTCAGCTCGCCCAGCAGCAGGTTGCGGTCGTGGGCGACGTACGGCGCGGACGTGGGCTCATGGTGGATCGTGCCGACGTCGGCGTACGGCAGGTCCCGCACGGTGTCGAGCAGGGCCGCGGGGCGGAGGCCGCGCAGCGGACGCACCAGGCGCTCGCCGTCCGCCGGGTCGCCGCTGTAGGCGATACGGAGGTGGGTGACGAAGCGCCCGCGCAGCGGCTCCGGTACGTCGGGCAGGTCGGGGTTCCGGGCCAGCAGCACGGACGACGCCATGGCCTCGGGCACCTGCCGGACCCAGTCGGCGTAGGCGTGCAGCACCTCGGCGGTGGCCTCACCGGGGAAGTAGAGCCCGCCGCCGTACAGCCGCGAGACCGGGAACAGGTCGACCTCCATGCCGACGACCAGGCCGAAGTTGTCCTTGCCGCCGCGTACGGCCCAGAAGAGGTCGGGGTCCGCGTCGGCCGTCACCTCCCGGAGCCGGCCGTCGGCGGTGACCAGCCGCAGCCGCCGCACATGATCGGCGGCGAACCCGAATCGCCGCCCCAGCAGCCCGGCCCCGCCACCGACGAGATAGCCGACGGCGCCGACGTTGGGGCTGGAGCCGTTCAGCGGGGCCAGCCCGTGCGGGGCGGTGTGCGCCAGCACGTCACGCCAGCGCGCGCCCGCCTCGATCCACGCCGTCGCGCGGGCGGCGTCGACGCGTACGCCCGCCATCCGCCGCGTATTGACGAGTACGGCGCCGTCGGCGGCCACGCTCGGCCCGTGCCCGGTGGCCAGCACACCGACGGCCCGCTTCTCCTCGGCGGCCAGTCTGACGGCGGCCACCACGTCCTGGTCGTCGGCGGCCTCGACCACATGGGCCGGGTGTGACTCGACGGCTCTGTTCAGTCCCAGCCGCGGGTCGGTGTCTGTGCTCATACGGAGGACCGTAGACGCGCTGGTCGGACGGGGTCTTGTACGAATCGGACACGGCCGGGCGGTCATCACTCAGCCGCTCACCCGCTCAGGGAACGAGCACGGACACGATCACGAGGGTGAACGTCGGCACCAACGCCACCAGGGCGCTGATCGGCCAGTACAGCGGGGACTCCAGCGGAATCCGGCGCCGTACGGGGCGGTTGGCGAGCCACCAGAGCAGTGTGAACCCGACCACCAGCGGCGCCCCGACCAGAAACCACGGCAGCATGCCGTCGTTCTCCGTCGGGTTGCGTTGCGTCCAACCGACCGCCGCGAGCGGCCAGTTCGCCGCGAAGTACCACAACAGCCATACCGGCACGACAGCCGGGACTCCCAACAGCAGGTTCACGCCCACGGATGTCAACGACCACTTCCACATGTGCCCAGTATGGAAGCCCGGGTTGGACGTCACACGCGAACCAGGTAGGAGAAGCCCGTGTCCGGGCCCACGCAGGACTGGAGCGTGAGGTCGCCCCAGTACAGGCCGTGGGCAGGGGCGCCGCGGCCCGGCGTGAGATGGCGGGCGTAGACCCGGTAGTGGAGCGTCGCGCGAGGGGTCTCCACGGTGACCTCCGTGCCGATCGGCAGCGTCGCGAGTTGTCCGAAGCCGCAGAAGTCGTGACCGACGACGACCGCCGTACGCATCGCGTAGCCGTTCTCGGTGCCGAGGTCCGGGCCCGCCCACTGGACGGCGTCGCGGCAGGCGTCGACGGCTTCCTGGCCGCCGCGGACGATGCGGGTGGACCAGGATCCGATCCGCAGGGTGGTCGCGGTGGTCTTCGTGGAGGTCCTGCTGGGCGGGGCGGACGTGGCGGTCGTGGCCGGTTTCCCGGTCGGCGGTGCGGTGGGGGCTTTCGGCGCGCTCGGGGTGGTGGGCGGCGTCGGTGTCGGCTCGGGTACGCGGGGAGGGAACCGTGGCGAGTTCGGGAGCCCGTCCGTCGTACTCGGGGGCGGGGGCGGGGGCGGGGGCGGGGGCGGGGACGGGGGCGGGGGTTCGGGCCGGGGTGTCCGTGCGGCCGGCGGTGCGGCGGCGGTGCGCGCGGCCTCCTGGGGCGTGGGGGACGTAGGAGACGTACCACACGCGGTGAGCGCGACGAGCAGCGCACACAGGACCGGTCCGCGCCCGCGCCGCGGTTTCCGCCCGCTCCGCCCGCCTCGCATCATCCGAAGCGGCCGTTCACGTAGTCCGAAGTCCGCGCGTCCTGCGGAGAGTTGAACATCGCGTCGGTCGTTCCGTGTTCGACGATCACGCCGGGCGTGCCCTGTTCGGCGAGGAAGAACGCGCAGTGGTCGGAGACGCGCGCCGCCTGCTGCATGTTGTGCGTGACGATGACGATGGTGACCTCCTCCTTGAGGTCGGCGATGGTCTCCTCGATACGGCGCGTGGAGGTCGGGTCCAGCGCGGAGCACGGTTCGTCCATCAGCAGCACCCGGGGGCGTACCGCCAACGACCTTGCGATGCAAAGGCGTTGCTGCTGGCCGCCGGAGAGCGCGCCACCGGGCTGGCGGAGGCGGTCCTTGACCTCGCGCCACAGGCCGGCCTTGGTCAGACACTCCTCGACCAGGTCGTCCTTGCCGGAGCTGCCCGCCCTGATGCCGTTCAGCTTCAGGCCCGCGAGGACGTTGTCGTACAGGGACATCGCGGGGAACGGGTTGGGCTTCTGGAAGACCATGCCGATCTCGCGGCGGGCCCGGGTGATCCGGCGGCCCCGGTCGTAGATGTCGTCGCCGTCGAGCAGCACCCGCCCGGCGAGGGAGGCGGAGCCGATCAGTTCGTGCATCCGGTTGAGGATGCGCAGGAAGGTCGACTTGCCGCAGCCGGACGGGCCGATGAGGGCGGTGACCTCCAGGGCCGGCATGGTGAGCGAGACCCGGTCGAGGACCTTGTGGTCGGCGAACCAGGCGGAGATCTCCTCGGCTTCGAGCGTCGCGGGGGACGCCGTGCCGCTGCTCGCGGCGGCTGTGGGCAGGGATGTCGTGACGGCGGTCATGGTGAGGCAACTCCCTTGTTTTCAGAGCAGGTTGGGCAGGATGCGGGTGGCGGCGCCGGAGACGGCGATACCGAGTGCGGTCAGCACGGGGCCGGCGGTGATCCAGGTCTGCCAGGTCCCCCACACCCGGTGCAGCCAGACGGTGGCGAGTGCGGCCAGCAGCAGGGCCTGCGACCAGAGGAAGACGGCGAGCCAGGCTCCGTTGTCGCCGCCGAGGGCCTCCTCGGCGGGGCCGATCCAGCCGCTGCGGAGAGGTCTCGGCGGGCTGGGCTGGATCGGGGTGGTGAGCGCGGCGTCGACGCGCAGCACACCGGCGGGGGTGTACGCGGGGCCCGACGCGGTCATGAGGGTGAGCCGGCCACGGCCCTGGGCGAGGGGGGTGGGCAGCTTGTCGCCGGGGTGGCGGACGCCCAACACCTCGTACACCGCCTTGCCCTGACCGGTCGTCACCTCGATCGGCGTGCCGGGGGTCAGCTTTCCCAGTGCGTTGAACGGGCTGCCGTAACCCCACTGGCGGCCCATGATCACGCTGGTGCCCTCCTGGCCGGGCAGCGCGGTGTCACGGCGGTGGCCGGGGCCCGACATGAGGACGCCGGACGTGGTGCCCTCGGCGACGACCTCGCGCAGTCCGAGGGAGGGAATGCGCAGGAGTGCGACGGGTGCGCCCATGGCGAGGGGCTTCCCGTCGAAGGTCCGCTGGCCCACCGGGGCGGTGCCGAGGGCGAGTTGCCGGCGCAGTTCGTCGTATCCGGTCTGCTGGTCGCGGGCGTGCTGGAGGTGTCCGACGACGGTGAGGTTGGCGGCGAAGCCGAGCAGTACGGCGGCGAGCACGCACAGGGCCGCCCCGGCGAGCGCGAGCCCGGGGCGGGGCGGGGGTCGGTCGTCCCCGGACCGGGGGCCGGAGCCCGGACGTGGCGCTGCTGCCGCGACGGGCGGCGGGGGCAGCGGCGGTGGCGGTGGGGCGGATGGCGGGGTCAGCACGGTCGTCACGTCGGGTGCGCTCCTCGCGGACAGGACAGGGACTGAAACAGGGACGGGGACAGGGAGAAGGCGGCGGGCGGGGGTGGGCCGGAGCCCGTGGCCCCGGCCCACCCCCCGTACCTCAGAACCGCGACAGGCCCCCGCGCCGGGCCCGCAGCACGAAAACCGTGCCGAGCCCGCACAGGGAGAGCGCGGCCAGCCCCAGGGTCAGCGCGCTGGTGCCGGTCGACGCGAGCGGCCCCGTACCACCGCCGCCACCGCCGTCGCCGGAACCGCCCGAGCCGCCGGTGTCACCGCCGCCCGACCCCTCCGTCGAGCCGCCGGTCGCCCCGCCGTCGGCGCTGTCCGACGGGCTCGGACTCGGGTCGGGGCCGGGTGCGTCGCCGAGGCTGAAGACGAACTCGACGAGGTGGCCCTCCGCCTTGTCCTCGGTGAGCGTGAGGGTGTACGAACCGTCCGCCAGCGGGTCCGGCACGGTGAACTCGTAGTCGGGAACGGTGCCTTCGGCGTCGGCGGTGGCGTCGGTGAAGGTCTCCTCGCTGCCCGTGAGCACGACCTTGACCTTCGCGTCCTCGGTGTAGCCGCGGGCGGTCACGAGGACGGTCTGTCCCGCGGTGAGCGTCGGGTTGACGTCCAGCGGTGTGCCGTCCTCGTCGGTGACGTCGAGGTCCGCCGGCTCGTCGGTCGGGTCGGGGTCCGGCGGGGGCGACGAACCGGCCTCGCTGATCGTGTAGTTGGCGACCGGGGACTCGGACGGGTCGAACGCGGCCGGGTCGGCCGGGACGAATTTCGCGGTCAGCGAGTGCGCACCGGCGGTGAGCGCGGACGTCTTCAACTCGGCGGTCCCGGTGGCGACATCGACCGCTCCCAGCACGTCGGTGCCGTCGAGGAACGTCACCTTGCCCGCCGTGTCACCGGGCGTGACGGCGGCCTTGAGTGTGACCTCGGCCCCGACGGGCGCCGTGCTCGCGGGAGTCGCGGTGAGGCTCGTGGTGGTCGGCGTGGCTGCGGCGGCCTTGACGGCCCAGGAGTCGCCGGTGACCTGGATCTGGGTGGTGAAGTACTCGGGGCCGAAGTTGGCCGCGTTACGGCAGAAGAGCCGGATCTCGTACGTTCCGTCGAGCGGTCCGGCGGGAATCGCGGCGGTCAGTCGGCCCTCCAGCGACGTCCCGGTGGGAATGTCGGCCGTCACGGGGCCCTGGTCGTAGGGCGCGCCGGCGGTCGTCCGGCCGAGCAGGGCCGTACCGCCCGACGGGACGACCACGGAGACCTGAAGCTGCTCACCGA
Source organism: Streptomyces sp. NPDC057307 (assembly GCF_042667665.1). Lineage (NCBI taxonomy): Bacteria > Bacillati > Actinomycetota > Actinomycetes > Kitasatosporales > Streptomycetaceae > Streptomyces > Streptomyces sp. NPDC057307. The sequence goes on from NZ_JBHUZM010000015.1 coordinate 23,714, forward strand.
AGTCCGTGGGGCAGGCCGCGTCGGTGCTGACCTTCGGGAAGGTGGGGTTGTCGGCGATCTTGCCCGACGTCGTCGCGAAGGTCAGCTCGCCGAGGTCCTCGGCCGCCCGCGCCTGGGGGGCGAGGCCGAGGACGGCGGCCGCCGCTGCCAGCAGCAGCGAGCAGCAGAGCAGCAGGGCGGTGACGGCGGACGTTCTCGATCGGCTGTCGGCGTCGGCGTCGGCGTCGGCTTCTACATCTGGTAGTGCGGTGTTTCTCATGGTGGGTCGCCCCCCAATGGGACTGTCGGGTCGGTGGAGTTGGGCCTGGTCGGCGGAGTTGACGGTGCTGCGCGGTGGTGATGCGCGGTGGTGTCTACCGGTGCCGGGGTACGCCGTGGGGCCGGGCACCCCTGAGGGGTGCCCGGCCGGTGCGCGGTCAGCTGATGGTGATGGTGATCAGCTCTCACCCTTGGTGGTGGTGCTGCCGCAGTTGGCGATCGTTCCGAAGCCGTACTCCTGGATGACGGCGCTCTGCGCGCAGACCTTGGAGGACGTGCCGACGAACGTGGCGGCGATGGTGGCGTTGGTCAGCTTGGCGGTCGGGACGACGTTGTAGACGTCACGGTTGAACGGGAAGGCGGTGTTCAGCGTGCCGTTGGTCAGCGTCGGCCGGACACCGTCCACCGAGCCGAGCACGGCGAGGCCGCGACGGTCGATGACGTCGCCGGGCTGGTTGCCCTGCGCGATGTACTGGGCGATCGAGTACGGGGCGATGTCACCGGCGCTGTTCAGTGCCTCGCCGTTGTGCTCCTGGACGGTGTCGTCGACACACGGGCCGAAGGTGGCCTCGGTCAGGCCCAGCGAGGTGAGGAAGAAGGAGCGGGTACCGGAGCCGGCCTGGGGCAGCAGCGGGGTGAGCGCCACACCGTTCAGCGAGGTGGTGGCGCAGGTGTAGACGGACTTGAGCTGGGCGGTCGTCAGCGCCTTGGGCAGCGCGCTGTTGCTGCGGACCGCGAAGGTCACCGCGTCCTTGCCGAACGGGACGAAGGTCAGGTCGGTCGTCGAGGTGTTGGCCACGCCGCGCGAGGAGCGCGCGAAGTCGATGCAGCCGGTGTTGTTGTCGATCGCGTTGTTCAGCGCGGTGATGCCGGCCGAGGAGCCGTTGGGGCGCGGGATCACACAGTTGGTCGCACGTGTCTTGACGGTCGTCGAGCCGGTGGCGTTGTACGAGGCGACGAGGCTGCCGCTGTCGATGGCGGTGCCCAGGCCGTTCAGCACGTCCTGGGTGGTGTCCGAGCCGACACCGGCGAGCACCCGGTAGTTGCCGGTGCCGGGATCGGCGGCGGCCGGAACCGCGAGGGCGCCGAGGGCGAGGGCGGTGGCGCCGACGAGGGCACCGATACGTGCGCGGGACTTGACGTTCACTTCTGTTCTCCTCCGTCATTACGGATACGAGGAATGGACGCAAGCGAAGACACTGAATCGCGAAACCGAAAGAACACGGAAGCGCGGTGGCACAGAACGCGATGGCGCAGAAACGCGGTAGCACTGAAACGCGATGGCGCAGAATTCCGAATTCTTGGGTCACCGGCCCGTCGACCGGCCACCGATTACCTTTCCTTATCCGATGGCCGCCGACCACCAACTCATAAGGTTGATCAGGTTACGAGATGATTTCCTAGACGACTCCTGGAGAGCCCGGCCCTGATTTCCGGGCCGAAAGGCGCAGCAGTACCGGACCGGAAAGGGCCGCCAGGCCGCCCGCGACGAGTACGCCGAGCAGCACCCAGCGGATGATTCCGAGGACGGTGGACGGGGTCAGCCCGCCGGACTCGGCCACGTTCTGCTTGTCCGGGTCGGGCGGTGTCGCGCCGGCGTCGGGCGACGCCGCGGCGTCCGGGTCCGCGTCCGGGTCCGCTCCGGTGGCCGGGTCGCCGCCGCCCGCGGCTCCGCCGGGGGTGCCGGTTCCGCCGTCGAGGCCGGCGGTGGACCCGCCGCCTCCCGACGCCCCGGTCCGGGCCGCGCCGTCCCCGCCGCCCGCGGTGTCGCCGTCCTCGCCGGCCTCCTTCGCGTTCTGCAGGCGGTCCGCGGCCGTCAGCGCCTGGGTGCGCAGCGCCGCGGGCAGCGGGGCGTAGCCGGGCGGGAGTTGGCCCGGCGAGACTCCGGGGGCCTGGCCGTCACCGACGGCGTACCGGACGAGACCGGCGTAGTCCTCGCGGTCCGCCGCCGGGGTGCTGGTGAACCCGGCCGCGTACACGACCGAGGCCAGCGGGTAGGCGCTGCCCTTCGCCGCGCCGGGGTCGGTCCCGAGCACGCCCGGCACGGGAGACTTCTTCATGGCCGCCACGCCCGCGAGCAGGGAACTCGTGGTGGGCGTGACGAACCTGCCGTCGGCATTGCGCAGGGCCGCCGTCTGGAGGCCGTACCGCGCGGCCGACGCGGCGTCCACGAGCGCGAGGACCATCCGTTCACCGGGGAGCGGCGGGGTGTTGACCAGTTTGGCGGGCGAGCCGTTGCTGCCCGCGGCGGGCGTGGTGGTTTCCAGGTTGTTGCCGCGCCGGGTGCGCAGCGCGCCGTCGTGCATGTCCTGGACGTAGGGGGCGACATCGGTGGTCCCGTACTCCAGGGTCGCCCCGTCGATGGTCACCGTGGTGCGGGTCGGGTCCGCCTTGGGGAAGTCCGACACGGACTCGTCGGTGGCGAGGCCGATGTTCGCGAAGAACGGATTGACTTTCATGCCCCAGGGGTCGGTGGTGCCCGAGAGGAATTCCTTAGCCTCACGGTCCGATCTGAGCCACTGCCAGGCCATTCGCGTGGTGTCCGTGTTCGCGAGCTGCACCATGAGGCTCATGGGCGGCAGGGATGTGGGTCCCCAGTTCTTGAACTCCGGGTTCATCTCCTTGAATTCCGGGTCGTGGAAAAGGCTCGGCGGATTGTCCTTGACATGGTCGGGTATTTCCCGGCGGCTTCGTGTCACATCCTTCTGGTACGAGGAGGTGAGCAGTTTGGCCAGCAGTCTGGGGGTGATTTTCATCGAGGTGAGCTGTCCGGAGTCGGGCAGTTCGACGAAGAAGCCGACCGCGAGGCCGCTCACCGCGACAGGTGCGTGGACCACGTCGGGTCCGTCGGAGGGTGCCTCGACCGGATCGACGGTGAAGGCGAGTCCGGGCGCACCGGCGGCCGGTCGGGAGATCGTGTCCCTGGCCCCGCCCTCACCGCTCTGGCTGAACGCGAACTTGGCGCCGCCGGGGGACGAGCAGACCGCGGGCTGCCAGGACGAGATGGCGTCGGTCAGCAGCTCGGAGCCGATCACCCGGCGCTCCGCCCGGTCGGCCGGACAGCTGTTGCCGACCGGCAGGAAGTCGAGCGGGACGACCATCCGCTGGGCCCAGTTGGAGGCGGTGAGCGGGGAGGAGAGGAGCGGGGTGGCAGCGCCGCCGGCCGTCCCGTCGACGTCGTGGTCGCCGCGCGGCACGATCACCAGCCAGCAGGGCCGCCCCTTGACGGTGCCGCCCTGTTTCACGGGAGCGCCGCAGCCGAGCTGGTCGGCCTCCTGGTCGGTGTACATGGGGAAGGTGAACTCGCCCGTGCCGTCCGCGTGGGTGATCGCGTACGGCTCCTCGTTGGTGTCGAGGTTTCCGAAGTAGGTCCAGTCGCGTGAACCGGTGGTCGGCGCGTCGCCGTTGGCGGGGCGGAACGGTACGTAGCTCTCGCCCTGGCCGTTGTCGACGTACTCCGTCTCCGCCGGGTCGGGGGCCCCGTCGATCTGCCGCAGCGAGGTCCACCCGCCGCCGCTGCTCGTTACGCCACTGCCGCCGAACTGGCACTGCTCGCGTCCGGGCCCGGCCGGGTCGTCGCCCCAGCACTGCATCAGCTGAAGGTAGTTGTGCCTGAAGCCCGTCTCGGTGGGCCTGGCTCCGGTCCAGGTGACGCGCACGCCCTGCGCGCGCAGTTGCTCGGTCTGGTGGACGGTGACCTTGAGGGAGGAGAAGTCGTCGTACTTGCCCTTCTTACCGGTCACCGTGACCGCCGAGCCGGCCGCCCGCGAGGCCGCCCGCGCCGAGTCCGCCGCCTGCCCCGAGCCTGCAGCCTGCTCCGAGTCGGCCGCCTGCGCCGGGGTGGTCGTGGCGGGCAGCGGGAACAGCGCCACCACGAGGGCGGCGAGCAGCGCGGCGACGCCTGTCGTCAGCCGTATCCGTACAGAGGTGGCCCTGCTCATCGGAAACCTTCCTTGCGTCGGGTGCGCGCGGCCAGGGCGCGTGCGGTGATCGGGGGCCCGACGACCACGCCGAGCAGCAGGACGGCCGACAGGGCCATGAGTACGCCGCGCAGGCCGCCCGACTCGCCGGCGGCGAGCGTGACCGGGTTGCCCACGACCGTGGAGTCTCCGGCGCCGTCGCCGCCGATCAGCTCGCCGGTGTCCGGATCGATGACGCCGCCGGCCACGCTGCCCGCCGTGTCGCCGGAGGCCCCGCCCACACCGGTGGTGGTGCCGGCGGCGGACGCGCCCGCCGTGCCCGCCGTGGCCGCGCCGCCCGTGGCGCCGCCGGAGCCGGTCGTACCGGCGGTGCCGCCCGTACCCGCGCCGCCGGTCCCGCCGCCCGAACCGCCACCCGATGCGGCGGGTTTGACGGGTGTCTTCTCCTTGGCGCCCGCCGTGCCGTCCACGCACTGCGTCGGCCCGCGCTTGTCGCACGCCTTCGGGTAAGGGGCGTTCTTGGCGAGGGTGTTGGAACCGTCGGCGGAGAAGGTGGGGTTGCGGCACTTCGCGATGTCGATGCTGCCGGTGGGTGCTCCGGGGATCTTGCGGACCTGGGTGAATCCCGCCTGGACGAGGTTCTTCGGCAGCGGCGAGTAGCCCAGTTCCTCGGCCTGTTGCTGGCCGTCGCAGAGGAAGTAGTTGGCGAACGTGCCGAGCGTCCTGCCCTTGGCGGTGGTGAAGGGCTGTTCGGTCTTGGTCGGCACGATCATGTAGCTGTAGCTGGAGAGCGTGTACGTGCGGCGGTCGGGCGACCGGTAGACACCGTCGAGGATCTGGGTCAGATAGTTCGGCGAGGTCCTGTCCTCGTTGATACGGGCCTTCATCAGGGCCACGGCGACACTCGACGCGGTCGGTTCGACGTAGTAACCGGCGGAGTTGAGCATCTTCGCCACCGGGAAGCCGGTCGTGATCGCGTACGAGTACTCGACGTAGGTGATCGCCCCTTCGGCGTGCCCCTGCTTGGTGAAGCCGGAGACGCCGAGCGAGCCGGACTTGGCGATGTGCGACGAGCCGGGCACGACGGGGAAGTACGAGGTCATCCCGCAGGGGGTGGACCGTCCCGCCCGGCCGCAGTAGTCGTTCCACAGACCGGCGTGCTGCTTGGACATCCAGGTGGTCAACTGGGCCGTCGTCCCCGAGCCGTCGGAGCGCACCACCGGGATGACGCGGCGCGCGGGGAGATTGAGCCCGGGATTGTCGGACCGGATCTCCGGGGCGTTCCACATGGTGATCTTCCCGGTGAAGATCTTGGTGACGACCTCGCCGGACAGCCGCAGATTGGTGACCTTCTTGCCACCGATCTTGAGGTTGTACATGAAGGCGGTGCCGCCCGCGACGATCGGCATGTAGGCGTAACCGCGCTTGGGCGGCGCGTCCGTGGCCCCGGCCTCCGTCAGCCCGTACGGGATCTCGGAGACGGCGAAGTCGGCGGTGCCGTTCTTGAACTGCTCACGGCCGACCGAGGAGCCGAGCGCGGCGTAGTTGACGGTCATGCCGCTGTTGGAGGCGACGTTACGGCGCCACTGGTCGAGCGCGTTGGAGCTCCAGGTGGAGCCCGCGCCGCTGATCTTGGTGTACGAGGCGGCCTCGGCGGCCGGCGCGTGGAAGGCGAACAGCGCGCAGAGCAACGCGGCTACCGCCAGGGCGAGTCGGGAGACGGTGGCCGGTCTCACGGGGTGCTCCTTCCGGGGGTACGGGGTGGACTCGGCTGCTTGGTAAGGGAGTTGGGGCCGGAGCCGCCCGGACCGCCGGCCGGGGCGGCTGCGGCGGCTGCGGCGACTCGGGCGGCTCGGGCCGCTCGGGCGGTGAATCGCTCGGCGTCCTGCCGGGAGGCCCGCACCCGACGATGCTACTGACGGCGCGTCAACTGCCCCGGCCCGCGCCCGCCGATGACACGGGCGACGACGAACAGCAGGAGAACCAGGGCCATCAGCACCGCCGCCGTACCGAAACCCCGCGCGATCATGGTGGGTTCGGGCGACTTGACGAACTCGAAGGTGGCGAGCGGCAACGACACCTGCGGCCCCGAGAACGGGTCGACGTTCGCCTCGGCGGTGAAGCCGGCGGTGAGCAGCACCGGCGAGGTCTCGCCGACCCCGCGCGCGGTGCCGAGGATCACGGAGGTCGTCAGACCGGAGCGGGCGGTCGGCAGCACCACGTGCCAGACGGTGCGCCAGCGCGACGTACCGAGCGCGTACGCCGCTTCGCGCAGATTTCCCGGCACCAGCCGGATCACCACGTCGGCCGCCCGGATGATGATCGGCAGCATCATCACGGCGAGCGCGAGGGACGCGGCGAACCCGGACCGGTCGAAGCCGAGCGCGAGGATGATCGTCGCGTAGATGAACAGACCCGCGACGATCGACGGGAGCGCGGTCATCGCCTCGACGACGGTCCGTACGAACCGCGCGAAGCGGCCCGGTACTTCGTTGAGGAAGACCGCGCAGAGCAGCCCGGTCGGCACGGTGATGGCGAGCGCGATGGCGATCTGTTCCAGGGTGCCGAGGATCGCGTGCAGGATGCCGCCGGCCGTCAGCGGGTCGAGCGGCCCCGCCTCGGCCATGTCCTGGGTGAAGAAGTTCAGGTGCGGCAGCGCCTTGCGGCCCTCCCACAGCGTGTAGACGACGACGCAGGCGAGCGCGGTCACCATCACCAGGCCGAGGCTCTGTACGACGACGGCGGCGATCCGGTCCCGTACGGCGGGTCCGTCCTCGTCGAAGGAGACCAACAGGCCGTAGAGCAGCAGGAACAGGACGTACGCGACGGTGAGGAAGCCGACGGTCCCGCTGAACGGCAGCAGCCGGGTGAACAGCAGCCCGGTGAGCGACAGGGCGGCGGCAGCGGCACCCAGCAGGGCGTACACGTCGGTGGCGCGCAGTCGGCTCCGCGAGCGCCGCCGCTCCCCCGTGGTCGGCGCGCGTAGATTCGGACCAGGGCTGCCCGGACCGGGGCTGCCGGGTGCGTTGCCGCCGGGCGTGGCCGGTCTCTCCGGCGCGATGGTCATCTGTGCTGTCCCCTCATCGACTCGTCGACTCGTCGGCTTGCTCGGTCCGTGCACTTCACCCAGTCGCGCCGGTCTCAGTCACGCCGGTCTCAGTCGCACCGGCCTCATTGGCACCGGCCTCACTCACTCCGGCACTCCGGCCGCACTCACGCCCGCCTCATTCGCTGGCCGCGCCCGAGCGGCTGCGGGCGACGATGGACGACGCGGCGAAGTTGACGACGAGAGTCATCAGGAAGAGGGCGAAGCCCGCGGCCATCAGGGCCGACATGCCGAACTGGCTGGCCTCGCCGTACCGCAGGGCGATCAGCGCGGCGACCGAGCTGGCGCCGCTCTGCAGCACATGCCACTGGATCTCGAAGACCGGCGAGATGATCAGGTAGACCCCGATGGTCTCGCCCAGCGCGCGGCCGAGCCCGAGCATCGTGCCGCCGATCATGCCGCCCTTGCCGAACGGCAGGACGACGTCGGCGATCATGCCCCAGCGGGTGGCCCCCAGCGCGAACGCGCCCTCGCGCTCCCCCACCGGCGCCTGCGAGAACACCTCGCGCATCACCGAGCACGCGATCGGCGCGACCATCAGGGCAACGACCATGCCCGCTATGAGAGTTGACGAGGTGTAGACGGTCTCCGGAGCGAGCGGGTCGGTCGGGTCGGCCCCGGCCACCCGGAAGATCGGGATCCAGCCCAGGTAGGTGGCGATCCAGCGGGCGGTGGGCAGGATCTGCCCCTCGAAGAAGAACAGGCCCCACAGGCCGTAGACGACGGACGGCACCGCCGCCATCAGATCGACGACGCCGATCAGGGTCTGACGCAGCCGGGGCGGGGCGTACTCCGATATGTAGAGCGCCCCACCGATCGCGAGCGGTACGGCGACGACGATCGCGACCACCGCGATCAGCACGGTCCCGACCAGCACGGCCGCGATCCCGAAACGGCCGGCGTCCGGTTCCCAGGCTTCGGTCGTCAGGAACGACCAACCCGCCCTGGACAGCGCCTGCCAGGCCCGGTACAGCAGGAACCCGCCGACCAGGAGCATGACCGCGAGCACCAGCCCGCCCCCGCCGCGGGCGACCCCCCGGAAAACGCGGTCGGGCAGGCCGGGGTCCGCGTACAGCCTCCGGGGCACGTCCGCTTCCGCCCCACTCGCTCTTCTCGTCACGCGGCCGACGCTCCCGGTGCGTGATTGACGCGCGCGCACCGAGATGTGAACGAGGTGTGCCCTAAGGGCAACTTCCCGTTACCTCGACCATCTCGGCCAGCAGTGCGCGGAACCGCTGCCCGGCCGCGCGGCAGGTCGAGTGCCGCTCGTAGGGGCGCGCCGAGACGGCGACGACGCCGCCTTCGGCGTTACGTAATAACCACATCCAGCCGTTGCCTCCCGGGGTGTGCTGCACGGCGCCCGCGAGCTGCGCGCGACCGCGGCACAGCGCCTCGAAGGAGCTGCGGCAGTTGTCGTACTCCTGGAACGGCCGCGCGGACACCGCGACCACGCGGCCGTTCTGCGCGACCACCCGCCAGCCGTACGTGCCGTCGGCGTCGACGTCGATACGGCAGCGGGCCCCGACCGCGTCGGGTCTGTCGCCCGCATCGGAGCCGTTGCCCGCGTCGGGTCTACCCGCGTCAGGTCTGTCACCGGCATCCGCCCGGCCCCCGTCGGCGACTCTGTGGCCACCGTCCACGCCGTCCACGCCGTCCACGTCACTGGTCATCGTCATGTCGAAATCCACCCCCGCCGCCCCATCGGGAAGCGGGGCGGCAGGCGCAACTTATTGAGACGGACGTGACACGGGACGCCACAAACCCGACAACGCCGTCGGTTTTCATGACGAAGTTGCCCTTAGGGCGCCCGCAGTACACCGGGGGCAAGCCCTTTCCCCGTGCGGCGCCCGTGGATGGCTGAGTCACCTGTGTCGCAATTTCTACAGTGTTGTAGATTTTGCTCAGTCCATACCATCGAGCACCAGGAGAAGATCGTGGGAGTTTCCCTCTCCAAAGGCGGCAACGTTTCGCTCAGCAAGGAGGCGCCCGGCCTGACGGCGGTGCTCATCGGCCTGGGCTGGGACGCGCGCAGCACGACCGGCGCGGACTTCGACCTCGACGCGAGCGCGCTGCTGGTCAACGCGGCCGGCAAGGTCCCCTCCGACCAGCACTTCATCTTCTACAACAACCTCAAGAGCCCCGACGGTTCGGTCGAGCACACCGGTGACAACCTCACCGGTGAGGGCGAGGGCGACGACGAGTCGCTGAAGGTCAACCTCGCGGGTGTCCCCGCCGACGTCGACAAGATCGTCTTCCCCGTCTCGATCCACGAGGCCGAGTCCCGCGGCCAGAGCTTCGGCCAGGTCCGTAACGCGTTCATCCGCGTCGTGAACCAGGACGGCGGCGCCGAACTGGCGCGCTACGACCTGACGGAGGACGCCTCCACCGAGACCGCGATGGTCTTCGGCGAGCTGTACCGCAACGGCGCCGAGTGGAAGTTCCGCGCGGTCGGCCAGGGTTACGCCTCCGGCCTCTCCGGTATCGCGACGGACTTCGGCGTCGGCGTCTGACCGCGCACAACACCGCACCGCCGTACGACGGCGCCGCCGGCCCCGGGCCCAGCCACCAGGCTCCCGGGGCCGGCTTTGTTCACTCGTCGGCCGCCCGCCGCGGTACGCGGCGCACGCCGGCTTCGGGCAACGTCAGCCGGACTTGAGCAGCTCGCGCAGCTCGGCGGTGTCGATGACATAGCCACCCCGGTTCGGGAACACCTTCTCGACCAGGACGCGATGGACCTCGGGGTCGAGGTCGGCGCCCCCGTCGGACAGGATGAAGACGCGGTAGTCGCGGTCGATGGCGTCCATGAACGTCGACAGGACGACGCCGCTGGTGCTGAGCCCGGCGAGGATCAGCGTGTCGATTCCACGCGCCCCCAACTGCTCGTGGAGATCGGTGGTGGAGCCCGCACCGACGCGGATCTTGCGTACGACGATGTCGCCGTCCTCGGGGGCGACGCGCGCGTCGATCTGCGTGAGCGCGTCCTCGTGGTGCAGGCGCTTCGCGGCGACGACGGCGGTGAAGTGCTTGTTGGTCTCCGGGACCGCCGCCCACTCGTCCTCGGTGAACCCGGCGCGCACATGGCCGATGGTGCCGCCGACGGCGCGGACGTCGGCGATGGCGCCCTTGATCCGGTCTATCAGGGCGTCGGGCTCGGGGGCGCGCGGGACGGTCCCGTTCTGGAAGTCCATCGCCAGCAGGGCGGTCCGCTCAGGGACGATCGCGGGCAGAGGTGTGGCGCTCATGCGGTGTTCTCCTTGGTGGATTCCCAGTGGTGATCGGGGAGTTGAGAATATCGGCCCGGCCCCTTCCGCAGCCGTTGATAGGGGGCGGGAGGGGGTGGGCGGTGGGCCGGGCTCCCGTGTCGTCCGATGTATGCGGTTCGCGTGTCGTCCGATGTATGTGATTCGCATAGACTTCCGCCATGGAGTCAACGGTGGAAGAAGCCATCAACGAGTGGCACGCGAGCGTGAACGACGGTGACCTGGACCGGTCTTCGAAAGCGGTCGGCGATCCGGTCGTCGTACTGGGGCCGAAGGGGGCGGGGCCGATCACGCCCGAGCAGTTCGCCCAGTGGGTGGCGCGTTCCGGGATCAGGCTGGTGCCGAGGTCGTGGCACCCGATCAGCGAGCGCCTCATGGTGGTGGAGGAGGACGCCACCTGGCCCGAGAGCCAGGCCCCGACCAGGGTGGCCACGGTGTTCCGCGTAACAGGGGACAAGGTGTCCGCCGCCCTGCGCCTGCCCGACCTCAGGTCCGCGCTCGAACTGGCCCATATCTGCCGGGAGATGGCGGCCACGGAATGAGCGGGCCGCGCCGAAGCCACGACGCGCCCCGGTCGGACTCCGAACCCGGGCCGGGACAGACGCTGTTCGAGTTCGTACGCCACTGGTCACGCAGGTCGTCGGCCACGGACGGTCCGACCGCCGAGAGGGGCCGGCTCGTACTCGTCACCGAGGCGGTCCACACCCTCACCCGGCGCGGGAGTGCGGCGACGGTCAACGCGATCGCGCACGAGATCGGCATGGACCAGAGCGGGGCGTCCCGGCTGGTGAGAAGCGCGGCGGACGCCGGGTATCTGGAGTTGCGGGCGTCGGTGTCGGACGGTCGGCAACGCCGCGCGACGGTCACCTCGCGCGGGCACACGATGCTGGCCGACGCGCATGACTGGCAGGAGCAGGTCTTCGAGCGGCTGACGGATGGCTGGACCGAGCGGCAGCGCCTCGACTTCCGGCGGACGATGACCGGCTTGATCGAGCGTTCCCACGCCTTGGACGCCGGAGGGCGCGCCGATTCGCCATGACCTCCCTCTCCGTTCGGCACCAGGACGGACAGGAGTTGCCATTCCGGCATGGATATTTGCCGCGAAGGTCGACGCATGGGCATGGTGGCTCCGTGATCAGTAATCAGTGATCAGTGATCAGTGATCGGCGATCAGCGGCCGGGCGTGCCGGACCGGACCGGACCGACCCCTTAGTCACTCCCCCGAGGAGGGATCCGTATGGCCGACACCAAGCCCCCACGCGGCGGCGCCGACGAGAAGACCACTCTGCTCGGCTTTCTCGACTATCTGCGGAGCGCGGTCGCGGACAAGGCGACGGGAGCGCCGGAACCGCAGGTCCGCACCCCCGGTGTGCCCTCGGGCACCAGCGTCCTGGGACTGGTGAAACACCTCACCGTCGTCGAACGGTTCTACTTCCTGGGTGAGGACACGGCCGACTGGGCCGGGAGCATGCGGCCCACCTCCGAGGAGACGGCGGAGCAGTTGCTCGCCGACTACCGGACCGCCGTCGAGCAGGCGAACCGGGTGATCGAAGCCTGCCCGGACCTGAGCCTGCCCATCCCCCATCCCCCGCGCCCGGCCTCCGCGCCGACGATGCGCTGGGTTCTCGCCCACATGATCGAGGAGACCGGACGTCACGCGGGTCACGCCGACATCCTCCGCGAACAGATCGACGGCTCCACCGGCCGCTGAGCCGGACGACGGTCAGACAGATGGCTGTCCCTGGGCACCCGGCGCGGCACGGTCGGCCGTCCGGAGCAGGTCGGCCGAGACCGCCCAGAGGCGCTCGGCGGTGGCGGGATCGAGCGCCCACTCCTTGACGCCGTGCGGGTGCCGCGCGAGGTCGGCGTCGTTCGGGACGGTGTACGCCTCCTGTGAATCGTCCAGGTAGTGGCCTCCGGAGTGGGCGAACTCCGGGGCGACGGCCGCGACGACGCTGGTCGCGGCCCCCTGTTCGACCGTTTTGTACGTGAAGACTCCGGCGGCCTCGGCCGCGTCCAGCGACTCCTTCTGCCGTGCGGTGAAGTTCCGCTGCAGTCCCGTCGCGACACCGCCGGGGTTCACCGCGTTGGCGACGATGCCGTCGGACGCCCAGAGGCGGGTCGCCTCGACGGCGAAGAGAGAGTTCGCCGTCTTCGACTGGGCGTAGGCGATCTGCGGGTCGTAACCGCGCCGCTCGAAGTGAAGGTCGCCGAAGTCGACGCCGGAACGCATGTGCGCCGTCGAACTGACCGCGACGATCCGTGCTCCGCCGCGGTCGGCCGCCCCCAGGGCCAGGGCGTCGTGCAGGCCGGTGGCGAGGGCGAAGTGGCCGAGATGGTTGGTCGCGAACTGCGACTCCCAGCCCTCACGGGTCCGTTCCAGACCGCCGGTGACCACGCCCGCGTTGTTGATCAGCAGATGCAGCGGGCCGCTCCACGCGTCCACGCATCGCGCGACGGAGGTCCTGTCGGCGAGGTCGAGCCGGACCACTCGGGGCGGGGGCCCTCCGGTCGACTTCCCGATCGCGGCGGCGACGGCGTCACCCGCGGCCGTGTCCCGCACGGCGAGCGTCACCTCCGCCCCCGCGGCGGTCAGCGCACGAGCCGTCTCGCTCCCGATTCCGGAGGAGGCTCCCGTCACGACGGCGCGGACGCCGCCGAGGTCGACGCCCCGCAGCACCTCGTCCGCGGTGCTGGTGGCGGTGAAGCGCGTGGAGATGGATCGGCGAGTAGTCACGCCATCGACTATACGCACTGAACGTAATTTGTATAGTGCGGCTCCCGCTCGTATGCTCGCTCCATGAGCAGTGCCGATGCCACCCACGCGCCGTCGACGGCCGATACCGACCGCCGGACCAGGGTGCTGGACTCCGCCATGGTCACGTTCGCGCGATTCGGCTACCGCAAGACCTCGATGGACGAGGTGGCCCGCGCGGCGCGCATCTCCCGCCCCGGGCTCTACTTCCTCTTCTCCTCGAAGGAGACCCTGTTCCGTGCCGCGGTCACCCGCACCCTGGAGCACGACATCACCACGGTCGAACACCTCCTGACCGACACCGGCCGCCCCCTCCCGGAGCGCCTCGTCGCGGCGTTCGACCAGTGGGCCGGCCGCTATGTCGGCCCGCTGGCGCGGGATGTGGCGGTGGTCATCGAGGACAACCCCGACCTTCTCGGAGAGATCGTCGAGACCACCCCGCGACGTTTCGAGGAACTGATCACGGAAGCGATCGCCGCCGAGTCCGGCCGAGAGGCGGCCCCTCCGATCGCACAGACGATGATCAGCGCGTCGATCGGCCTCAAACATCAGGCGGCGTCACGGGAGTTGTACCTCGAACGCCTGAAGGTCGCGATCGCCCTCCTGCTGCACTGAGGACGCACGGCTGGGCGAGATGATGTGGTCGTTGTCGCCGTGGAGCACGATGACGGGGTGCCGACGACCGGCCGAGGTACGTGGCGGGGTCGGCCGCCCGGTTCGCGGCGTGGTCCGTCGCGACCGTCGGTCTGCATGAAGTGCTCATGCTGGGCGAGCACACGTCCGAGCCCATCGAGACGGCACGCGGCGGCATGCCGCTCTTCCTCGTGGCCCCGATCGGCCGGGCCCAGGAGAGCGGGGATCTCCGTCCGGAGGTGACCCCTTCCGACATCCCTGTCATCCAGCACATGCTGTACGCCGCCGCCCGGTTCACCCGGGGCCAAGAGCCGGACATCTGGCGCCGTTAGCTCGAAGTTCTCCTCAACGGCCTTCGCCGGCGCCCCGACAACCCTCCACCGACGACTCCGAGTCTGAGCGACGAGACGGTGGAGCGGGCGATGGGCATCGTCAGACCGGAGTAACCGTCAGGCGCCCGTGAGGTCGCGCTCCGCGACCAGTGCCAACAGGCTCAGCAGGAGCTGCCGCTGAGAGCTGGGGACGCCGTCGAGCGCGCGGCCCTCGGCGGCGTCGCGGGCCTCGGCGAACTTGGCGTGGGTGCGCCTGCCCTCGGCCGTGATACGGGGGATCCGCACGCGCCGGTCCGTCGGAGCGACCGTGCGTGTGATGAGTTTCCGCTGCTCAAGACGGTCAAGGACGCTGATCAGCGTCGACTTGTCGACGCACACGATGCGGCTCAGTTCGAGCTGGGTCGCGTGCCCGCCGTCCTCAAGTGCCGAGAGGACCAGCCAGTCGCGCATGTCCTTCAACCCGATGGCGACGGCGGCGCGGTCGAGCTGGTCCGCCATGCGCGCGTTCGCCGCGTGCAGCAGGAAGGCCAGGTCGTCGGGACGGCCCTGAGCATCCGAGGCTCGGCCGTGCTCTGCCACGTCGGACGATCCAGCGCTCTCCATGGGATCGACGCTAGCCGGTCGCAGAAGTTAGGTCAAGACGAGATCAACCGAATCTCAATCGTCTTGACTCAAACTATCTCGGCTCGTAGCGTCGAGGTCCGACCACGGCCCGGGCCAGGTCCCGCCGGACAGGGGACGCACCGTCCGGCCCGACACACAAGCACCTGGCACGACCGGAGGCCCCGATGACCCGCTCGTTCCTCTTCGTCCTTGGCAGCACCCGCGGCGGTGGCAACACCGAACTCCTCGCCCGCGAGGCGGCCGCCCAACTCCCGGCGGACGTGACGCAGACCTGGATAGACCTCGCCACACACCCACTGGCCGACTTCGCGGACCAGCGACACGACACCGACCGCGTACGCCCCACCGAGGGCAACGAGGCCCTGCTGCTCGACGCCACCCTCGCGGCCACCGACCTGGTCATCGCCTCCCCGGTGTACTGGTACTCGGTCTCCTGGCTCACCAAGCGCTACCTCGACCACTGGTCGGGCTGGCTGCGCACCCCCGGCGTCAACTTCGAGGCCACTCTCGCGGGCCGCAGCCTGTGGGGCGTCAGCGCGCTCGCCGATACGCGGGACATGGTCGCCCAGCCCCTGACCGGCACCCTGCGGAACTCGGCGGCCTTCCTGCGCATGCGCTTCGGCGGTGTCCTGCTCGGCAACGGCAGCAAGCCCGGCGACGTCCTGGCCGACACCGAGGCACTGGCCCGCGCCAAGACCTTCTTCGCCCACGAACCGCGACCCGCGCGCTTCGCCTACGAACGGGAGACATCGACCACCGTGTGAGCCGACTCGTGCCGCACGTTCACCCCATCGAGGCGCCACCGGCCGGGCGGCCCCCCGGCCGGTGGTGGCGGTGTTACTCGCTTCCGCCCGGGCCGACCGCGGCGCCCCGCCGGGCGGCCCGGGCGGGCAGGGCCGTGGAGAGGAAGGCCAGGGCTGTGGCGGTCGCGACGACGGACAGGTAGGTCAGGGGCGGGGCGTACGGCGTCGCCGTACCCGTCATGCCCAGGCTGTAGGCCGTGAGCGTCGCGTAGGCCACCGTCGTTCCCAGAACGATCGCGAGCAGACTGACCGTCAGGGTCTCCCAGCGCAGCATCGCGCGGAGCTGACGGCCGGTCGTGCCGATCATCCGCAGCAGGGCGAACTCGCGGCGCCGCGCGGACGTCGCCATCACCAGGGTGTTGACCACCGCGATTCCGGTGAAGGCGATGATCAGACCCATCGCGACATGGTTGACCTGGGCCTGGGTGCCGTCCTGGGTGCGGCGGGCCGCTTCGACGTCGGCGCGGTCCAGGACGTGGACCGCGGGGAAGGCGCCCAGGGCGGTGGTCAGTTCCTGCTCGCTCGGGGCGCCGGCCATCAGGACCGAGGACGACAGGGGATTGTCGACGTGCGCCGCCACCAGTTGGTGCGGGAGCAGCAAGTCGCCGAAGCCCAGGCCCCGTTCGTAGATCGCGGACACCTTCAGGTCCTTCTTCACCCCGTCGCCGAGTGTGACCGTCACGCGGTCGCCGACCTGTGCGTTTCTCGTACGGGCCGCCAGATCGCTCAGCGCCGCCGTGCCGTCGTTCATCGTGGCGAGCGTGCCCGAGGTGACCTCCGGGTCGAGGGTGCGCGGCAGGCCCCGCGAACTCACGCCCTGGGCAGGGAACTTGTCCTGTCCGATCCGGACCGTGGTGCGGATGACCTCCGTCGCCGTCGCGCCCGGCACACTCTCCCGTACCGCCGCCGCGACCGCGGACGGGACGCCGGGCCCCGAGGCCGCGAGGACGTACGGCGCCTTCGTGCCCGACACCGCCTGTTCGCCCGCCGCGTGGCTCGACGTCGTCTGGGTGAACAGGATCGTCGAGGCCATCGCCACCGCCAGGCTCAGCGGGGTGACCACGGCCGCGACGCGCTGGGCGTTGGCGCGGGTGTTCTGGGCGGCGAGGAATCCGGCGGCCGGGGACAGCCGCCGGGCGACCCGACCCAGCACCAGGGCGGCGGACTTGGCGATCGGCGGGCCGAGCAGCGCGATCGCGCCGGCCGCCAGGATCACCGACAGGAAGGTCACGGGTGTGGCCGCCGCGTCCGTCTCCAGACCGGAGAGGACAAGGACGAGGACGACGTAACCGACCGCGGCGAGGACACCGGCGACGACACGGCCGAGACCCGGCCGCCCCGGCGTGAGCGCGGCCTCCGCGAGCCCCTCGGTCGGCCGCACCCGGGCCGGCCGCCTGGCCGACACCCTGGCCGCGCCCCACGCCGCGAGCAGCGTCGCCAGCACCGCCGCGATCGGCGGGAACGCGCTCAGCGTCAGCTCCAGGGTGTCCGGCAGCGCGCCGACGTCCACGAACCGTCCGTGCATCCAGCGTGCCAGGAACAACCCCGCGAGAGCCCCCGGCACCCCGGCCAGCAGCCCCACGACCAGCGCCTCGCGCCCCACCATCCGCCGCAACTGCCGCGGAGTCGCGCCGATCGCGCGCAGCAGTGCCAGTTCACGGGCCCGCTGCTGGATGGAGAGCGCGAACGTGCCGGCCACCACCAGCAGCGCGACGAGCAGCGACGTACCGCCCATCGCACCGCCCAGACTGATCAGGCTGACCCGCGCCTTGTCGGCGTCGATGAACTCGACAGGCCCACGCCCGTCACCCGACCGCACCTTCAGGGACGTACCGGAAAGTGCTTCAACCGCCCCCCTCTGTACGGCGCTTGTCGCGACGCCCGGGGAGGCGAGCAGGCCGAGCACGGAAGCCTGTCCCGGGTGTCCGGCCAGGCGGCGCGCCTCCTCCGCGCTGAAGAACAGCGTCGACTGGCGCGGCAGGGCGTCCCGGCCGGCCGGGGCGGCGACGCCGACGACCCGGTACACGGTGGGCAGGCCCGTCGACTGAACGGTCACCTTCGCGCCGGTACGCAGCCCGGCGCCCGCGTCGACCACGATCTCGTCCGCCGCGGCGGGTGCGCGGCCGTCGCGCAGGGCGAAGGGCGTGAGCGGCGCCGACTCCCAGGAATGGCCCCAGGACGCGCCTTCGGCGAGTGAGCCCTTCGGGGTCAACACATGGGCGGGGAAGGTGAGTTCGGCGACCACGTCGCGTACGCCCGGAACCTCCGCGAGCTTCTTCAGCAGGGCGGGGTCCGCGTCCAGCCAGGCGCGTTCCGTCAGCGGCTTGGACTTCTCCTTGGTCTTGCCCTTCTTGACCTTCGTCCAGTGCAGTTCCTGGTCGGCGGTGACCAGGACGGGAGTCCCCGCGTACCGCTCGGTGGGGATCTTCCCGCGCAGCCCGGTGTCGAGGAGCGCCCCGCAGGCCGTGACCAGCGCGGCGGCGCACATCAGCGCCACGAAGGCACCGACGAAGGCCCCCTTGCGGGCGCGGAGCGTACTCAGTGCGAGTGTCAGCATCACGCCCACGCTCCCAGGCGGCTCATCCGGTCGGCGACGCGCTCGACGGTCGGCGCGGCCATCCTGTCGACGATCTGCCCGTCGGCGAGGAACAGCACGGCGTCGGCGTACGCGGCGGCCACCGGGTCGTGCGTGACCATCACGACGGTCTGGCCGAGACCGTCGACGGTCCGGCGGAGCAGTCCGAGGACCTCCTTGGCGGTCATGGTGTCCAGCGCGCCGGTCGGCTCGTCGCCGAAGACCACCTCGGGCCGGGTGACCAGGGCGCGGGCGATCGCCACGCGCTGCTGCTGGCCGCCGGAGAGTTCGGCGGGCCGGCGAGCGGTGCGTCCGGTGAGGCCCACCTGGTCGATGATCCGCGCCAGCCACGCCGCGTCCGCGCGGCGCCCGGCGAGACGCAGCGGGAGCGTGATGTTCTGCTCGACGGTCAGCGACGGCATCAGGTTGAACGCCTGGAAGACGAAGCCGATACGGTCCCGGCGCATCCGGGTCAGGGCGGCCTCGCCGAGCGCCGTCAGCTCCTGGCCGCCGAGCGCCACCGTGCCGCCGCTGGGGCGGTCGAGGCCGGCCGCGCAGTGCAGGAAGGTCGACTTGCCGGAGCCGGAGGGGCCCATCACGGCGGTGAAGCTGCCGCGCGGGATGGCGATGTCGACGCCGCGCAGGGCGTGCACCGCGCTCTCACCGCGGCCGTACACCTTGGTGACGGCATCGAGTCGTACGGCCATGTCCTGGCCGGCGGTGCCGGTGCCGGATGCGGCTGAGTGTGCTGGGCGCAAGCTGTCGGACGGGGAGCCGTCGGAGGGTGAGTGGGAGGCGGGCGCGGCCGCCGGGCGGCGGGCCGCCGAAGCGAAGATCTTGGGCATACGTCGAGCCTGCTGCGCGGCTGATCATTGCTCTACAGTCAGAAAGGGCAGCCACTGGCACGTTGCTGCCAAAGTGCACGTCAACGAGCACGTCAACATGCACGTCAAGGTGCACGCCGAAGTACTCCGAAGTACGCCGAAGCGCACGCCAACGGGGCTGCTCACTGGGGGAACAGATGAGCCTGACAGCTGTCGGGATATCCGACGAGCACCTACGTCTCTACCGCTACTTCCTGCGCGATCCGGAGCAGGGGGCCGAGGCCGCGGGGAGCGCGCTCGGCTGGGACCGCGACACCGTGGACGAGGGTCTCGACGAACTCCAGTCGCACAACCTGATCCGGCTCTCCGACCGCCACACGGTGCTGGTCTCCGACCCTTCGGTCGCCGTGGAGTGGCTGGTGGAACAGCGCCTGGACGAACTCAAGTCCGCCACCGACCAGGTCCTCGCCACCCGCGCCGTGATCGCCGCGCTCATCGACGACCACAAGCAGGGCGCGGCGCAGTCACCGAGCGGCGAGATCGAGCGCCTCGACGGCACCGACGCCATCCATGAACGCCTCGCCGATCTCGCCTTCTTCACCTTCCGCGAGCACATGTCCCTGCTGCCGACGCCCTGGCAGCCCGACAGGATCGAGGAGTCCCGCGAGTCCGATCTGCGGATGCTGCGCCGGGGCATCCGCTGGCGCACGGTGGCGGCGCCGAAGGCCCTCGCCGACCCGGGGACCCTGGCCTATCTGCGTGAACTTGCCGCCCTGGGCGGGGAGGTGCGCCGCACCGAGCAGGCGATCCGGCGGATGGCGATCTGGGACCGTGGAGTCGCGATGGTGCCGGTGAATCCCGACGACCACTACGAGGCGACGCTGGTGGTGCGCCAGAGCGGTGTGGTGGCCAACACCGTCGCCTGGTTCGAGCAGGTCTGGGACACCAGCCAGGATCTCCCCGCAGAGGACAGCCTCGCGGCGCGGCAACCGACACTGTCCGACACCGAACGCCGGGTGCTCGACGTCCTCACCCGCACGGACAAGGACGAGTCGGCGGCCCGCGAAATGGGCGTCTCGCTGCGGACGTTCCGCCGCTACATCGCCGACATCATGATGCGCCTCGGGGCGGCCAACCGGTTCCAGGCGGGGCTGCTGGCGAAGGAGCGGGGCTGGATCTGAGACCGGCCGATCGCCCTGGTCCAACAGGACTGGGCAGCCGGCCTGCGGTGATCTCCACGGCGCCGGCCGGGTCCTCGGAGGTTTCATCCCCGCCCGGCCGGGCGGGTGTTCGCGGGCTCCCGGACCAGGAGCGGCCATGCCGCCAGCGCCGAACGCACCGCCGATTGCAGGTTCACCGGGTGTACGCCGTCCCGCGCTTCGACGGACAGCCCGTGGAGCACCGTGGCGTAGAAGGCCGCGACCCCGGCCACTTCCGTACCGGCGGGCAGTTCGCCGTCGCGCGCAGCCCGGCGTAGGCGTTCCTCCAGCGCCGTGACGGTGTCGCGCCTGCGCCGGGCCAGCGAGTCGCCGACGGATCTGTTGCGTGTGCTGCAGTTGGTCGCGGCGAGGACGATCATGCAGCCGCTGGGGGTGTCCGGGTCGGCGAAGGCGTCGATGTTCCCCCGGAGCATGGCCTCGACGGCGTCCCGCGCGGTCGGCGCCTCGCGCAGCGCGCGGTCGGTGGCGGAGCCGACGGTGGTGCCGTACAGCTCGACGGCCTCTTGGAACAGCTGCTCCTTCGAGCCGAACGCGCCGTACAGGCTGGTCGCGTTGATGCCCATGGCGTCGGTGAGGTCGGTCAGCTTGGTGCCTTCGTAGCCGAACTCCCAGAACACCTCCATCGCGCGCCGCAGTGCCACGGCGCGGTCGAACGTGCGCGGTCTGCCCCGCTCCGCCATCTCTTCTCCTCCGTCCGCCCCTCCACGGAGGGGAGTTGACCGGTGCGTGTGCTGCCTGTTACCTATTTACGCAGCATTCACTACGTAATTCAAACCCAGGGGGAACCGAGCATGCCTCAGCTCATCGGCAGAACCGCACTGGTGACCGGAGGGAGCCGCGGGATCGGAGCGGCGATCGCCGAACGTCTGGCCCGGGAGGGCGCCGATGTCGCCCTCACCTATCTGAACGCCGCCGACCGGGCGCACGAGGTGGTCAAATCGGTCGAGGCGGCGGGGCGCAGAGGACTCGCGGTCCAGGCGGACAGCGGGGATCCCGAGGCCGTCGTGGCGGCGGTCGAGCGTACGGCCGCCGAGTTCGGCTCCATCGACATACTCGTCAACAACGCGGGCGTCTTCCCGTACGGCCCCTTCCAGGACGTGCCCCTCGCGGAGATCGACCGCACGCTCGCCGTCCACATACGCGGGGTCTTCGTCGCCACGCAGGCGGCCGTACGGCACATGGGCCGCGGCGGCAGGGTCATCAGCGTCGGCAGCTGCTGGTCCGACCGCGTCCCCGTGCCCGGCGTGACGCTCTACGCGATGAGCAAGTCGGCCCTCAACGGCTTCACCAAAGGTCTCGCCCACGATCTCGCACCGCTCGGGATCACCGCCAACATCGTCGACCCCGGCCCCACCGTCACCGACATGAACCCCGCCGGGACACCCGAGATCGAAGAGGAACGGCTGCGGACAGCCACCAAGACCCTCGGCACGGCCACCGACACAGCCGCCGCGGTCGCCTACCTCGCGGGCCCCGACACCGGATGGATCACCGGCACGTCCCTCGCCGTCGACGGCGGCTACACCGCCTGATCCGCCGACCGGCGCCCAACTCGCCTTGCGGCGTAGGGGTGTTGCGACCACATCCCCGCCGCTCCCCCAGGAGCCGCCCGGCGGTGGTTGCACTACGGTTGGCTGATCATGCCCGACCTCTTCGGAATCAACCATCTGACCCTGTCCACGACCCACCTCGACCGACTCGTCACGTACTACACCGAGTTACTCGGAGCGACGCTCGCGTTCGAGCGCGCCGCGACCCCCACCGATCCCCGGTTCGCGGTCGTCGGTGTCGGCGGGGACGACCACCTGATGATCGTCGAAACCACGACCGCCCCCACCACCGATCTCGACCCCCTCAGCAGGGCGGGATGGGGGCTACGCGTGGGAACGCACGCACAACTCCGCGAGGTTCGCGACCAGATCCTGGCCGCCGGCTGGCCCGCCGGCCAGATCGAAACGCTGCCCACGCAGTGGACGATGACTGCCCGCGATCCCGACGGACGCCCGGTGGACGTCCGCGCCCACCGCCCCCGCCCCGGCTCACCACCGCCCGCCGGCTGACGGCACCCCCGCCCGTCGGCGGTCGGTCCGGAGCCCGTGGAGTGGTCGGGGTCGACGTCGTGGGCCGCGCACCAGTGGGTAACTACGCACTTTTTTGTGCGTACTTGTGAGACATCCGGACCGCCACGAAGGTGAAGGGGACGTATCCGACCGCACGTACAGGAGCACCCGTGGGCAACACAGCAGTCTCGGTCATCGGTCTCGGCGAGATGGGACGGGCGCTGGCCGACGCTCTGATCACCGCGGGGCACCCCACGACCGTTTGGAACCGCAGCGCGGCCAAGGCCGACGAATTGGTGGCACGTGGCGCCGTGCGAGCCGCGACGGTCGAGGAGGCGGTTCTCGCCGGTCCGCTGACGCTTCTCTGTCTGCTGGACTACGACGTCACGGACACGCTTCTCCGGCCTGTGGCCGGTGCCTTGCGCGGCCGGACCCTGGTCAGTCTCACCAACGGCACTCCCGCCCAGGCCCGGCGGACGGAAGCCTGGGCCGTCGCTCAGGGTGCCGCCTACCTGGACGGCGGGATCATGGCGATTCCGTCGACCGTCGCGACCCCGCAGGCGTTCATCCTCTACAGCGGTCAGAAGCGGCACTTCGAGGCGCACAAGGAGTCCTTGGAGGTCCTGGGCGCGGCCAAGTACCTGGGTGCCGACGCGGGCGTCGCCGCGCTGTACGACCTGGCACTGCTGAGCGCGATGGATTACATGTTCGAGGGCTTCTTCCACTCGGTCGCGATGGCCACCTCCCACCAGGAGGGCACAGCGGCCGGTTTCACCGAGCTGCTGGTGCCCTGGCTGACGAACATGGCGCAGATAATGCCGGCGTTCGCCGCCGACGTGGACTCGGACGCGGAGCCGGTGGTCGCCCAGGGCCTCGACGTGGTGCTGACGGGCGCGCGCAACATGGCGCAGGCGTCACGGGACGCGGGGGTGCGCGCCGACCACTTCGAGCGCTCCGCGGCGGCGCTGGAGAAGCAGCTCGCCGAGGGGCTGACCACGTACACCGCTCCCAGAGCGGTGCGGGAACTCAGGACGACGTCCGACTGACGCAGCGCGCCGACGCTGCCGGGCCGACGGGGCGCTCCTCCCCGTCGGCCCCGGCGGACGGGCGAACTCCGCACCGCCACAGGGTAGTTGGCCATGTCATTCGCCGCGCCGCTCCCGTTTGCGGGGCGCCGTGCTCGGCGCCCTCTCCGCCGCGCTGATCCTCACCGCGACCCCGGCCTCACCCGCCCGCGAGGCCGAGGCCGAGGCGAGACAGGTGTCCGGTGCCGACACCAGCGATCCACGCGAGGGGTGGCGGCCCATCAGCGAGCGCGCCGCCGAGGCCGAGAACGACCGCGGCCCGCTGGACAAGCTCTTCAGCGACGACGGGGGCCACGCCGGCCGGAACGACGACAGGACGGTCGACCCGCGTCCCATCGCCCTCGACCGCGACCGCGACCGCGGCATCACGAACGCCGCCGCCCGCTGCGTGTGGCCGGCGAGGCCGAAGGCGTCCGGCTCACCGCGCCGCGCACCGCGCACGCGACCGGCGCCGACCTCGCGTGGAGCGCCTACCGCGGCGAGGGTCGGACGTACCACTACCTGGTCGCCGTACGCACCGAACAGGGCACTCTGCTGCGCGGCCCCTTCTCCGCACCAGCGCGGTCGGGGCCATCCTCCCGGAGGGCTCGGTGCTGAACGTGTGGTTCCAGAACGGGGCGGGCGGAATGACGAACGTACCGATGAGGGGGCGGGCCCGATGAGGGCGCGGTCCGCCGCGAGAGAGTTGGCCGCACGTGATCCTGAGCGTTTCGTACGGCCGTGCCTGGCACTACGCGCAGTCCTGGGACGAGATGTCCCGGCTGGTCGCGGCAGTCCTGGCCGGCCTGGCACCGGAGAGCCGGACGGGTCAGTGGTACGCGCCCGGCGAGGACGCCTGGTTCTGACTCGCCGACCGCCGGCTGGACGACCGGGACCCGGTGGGCGACAACCAGCTGTGCGTCGCGGTCAACGGGTCGACCGGGTACGGCGCCCTGGTCTGGGGCGTCACCGAGGACAGTTCCCGCGAGGGCGGCGCCTTCGACTCCGTCTGGGTGTCCGACAATCCGGGGCCACCGGACTCCGATCCACGAGTGGTCGCGGACCCGGGGGTCCCGTCGTTCCACGGTCCGGCCAGCGCACTGCCCGTCGCCCAAGTCCGCGCGGCGGTCGAGGAGTTCCGCCGCGCGGGCACGGGCGACCGCCCGGAGGGCGTGCGGTGGGTGCCGGGCCAGGTGAACGGGCAGCGCCTCGACCGGGAGCCCGTGACCGGCATCGTGGAGAACGCCGACCCGTTCGCGTAAAGCGGTGGGTGAGGGCCCCGTCGGCGCCGCCGGCGGGACCCGCACAGGCGGTAGACGTCGGCGTATGTGCCCGAGAGGCACGCGCATGGCTGTCTTCCGTGACGGCCGTTGTACTCGGAACCATGGCAGACAACACCTGGCACCGGCAGGGCACCCGGAACGGCGGCCTTCGAGCCGCGACGCTGATTCTCGCCGTCATGACGACCGGACTGATCGCGGGTGTCTTCGCGAGCTGGTCGAACGCGATCATGCCCGGCCTGGGCGAGGTCGACGACCGAACCTTCGTCGTGACCTTCCGGGCGCTCGACGAGGCGATCACCAATCCCGTGTTTCTCGGTGGATTCACGCTCGCGCCGCTGCTCATCGGGCTGTCGGCGGTACTTCACCGGCGCACGGGGCAGCGGACGGTGCCGGGTTGGCTCGGCGCGGCGCTGGTGTTCTACCTGGTGGCGGTCGTGATCACGTTCGCCGTCAATGAACCCCTCAACGGGGACTTCAGGATGGCACCGGCGCCCGACAGCGGCGCGGAGTTCGCCGCGGCGCGTGCCCAGCTCGACGAAGCGAGGTGGGCGGCCTGGAACACCGCCAGGGCCGTGACGTCGACGATCGCGTTCGGCTGCCTCGTCCGGGCATCGGTCATTCGTGGGCGGCTCGACCGGACCGACGGCCGACGCGTGGCGAGTGAGGCCGGAGGCCGGCTCCACACGTGAAGGAGCTGTTCACGGTGGAGCACGTACCGGAGCCCGGTGCGGCACGCACAACGGCGGCGCAGGCGCATGCGGGCTCCAGCGGCGGCGCAGGCGTGGGCGGGCCTCAACGGCGGCGCAGGCGTTTGTCGGTGATCGGCGGCGTGGGGTCGATGTAGAAGTCGCCGGGATTCACGTCGACACCTGGCGGGACGATCTCGTCGACGCGGTCGAGGAGATCGCCGTCGAGTTCCACGTCGGCCGCGGCGAGCAGGTCCGTCAGTTGTTCGGGGCGACGCGGACCGATGAGTACCGCGGTGACCGCCGGATGGGCACGGACGAAAGCGGTGGCCAGATGGGGCAGCGGCAGGCCGGACTCGGCGGCCAGAGCGGTCAGTTCGCGTACGGCGTCGGCCTTGGCCCTTACACCGGGCTGGGTGAGATCGAACATCCTCGCCCCCGCGCCGGCGCTGCGGTGCCCGGTGGTGGGATCGGCGCGGCCCGAGAGCCAGCCGGAGTTGAGCGGGCCGAAGGTCAGCACGCCCATGCCGTAGCGCTGGGCGGTGGGCAGCACCCGGCTCTCCACACCGCGGGTGAGGATCGAGTACGGCGGCTGTTCGGTACGGAAACGGTGGTGGCCGCCGCGCTCGGCCGTCCACTGGGCCCGCACGATCTCCTCCGGGGCGAAGAACGAGCCGCCGACGGCACGGACCTTCCCGGCCCGGACCAGGTCCGACAGGACACCGAGGGTCTCGTCGATGTCGGTGTGCGGGTCCGGGCGGTGCATCTGGTACAGGTCGATGTGGTCGGTGTCCAGCCGGCGCAGGCTGTCCTCCACCGCGCGGCGGACCCAACGGGCCGAGCCGCCGCCCCGGTTGGGGTCCTCGCCCATCGCCAGCCCGAACTTGGTGGCCAGCACGATGTCGTCGCGACGGCCCTTCAGTGCCTTGCCCACGATCACCTCCGACTCGCCGCCGGAGTACACGTCGGCGGTGTCGACGAGGTTGATCCCGGCGTCCAGTGCCGTGTGGATCATGCGGACCGACTCGTCGTGGTCGGTGTTGCCCATCGCGCCGAACATCATCGTGCCGAGTGCGTATTCGCTCACCGACATGCCGGTGCCGCCGAGAATCCTGCGCTTCATCCGGGGTTCCTCCAGGTGCGTGCTTGCTTCCCACCAGACGAGCACCGCTCGTGGCCGGGGCGGGAGACCTGCTCCGACCGGGGGTCCGACAGACCCCCTTTGGCGCAGCTACTTCCCAGGTCACCCCGGTCTACGGTGGTGGCATGGCCCAGGAACCGAACAGCGACTTGCGGGACTTTCTCCGCTCGCGCCGCGCGAAGATCACCCCAGAGGAGGCGGGCCTGGCACCCCAGCCCGGCACCCGCCGCGTTCCGGGCCTACGGCGCGAGGAGGTCGCCCAGCTCGCCGGCGTCAGCGTCGACTACTACGTCCGCCTGGAGCGCGGACGCCATCTCAACGTCTCCGCGTCCGTCCTGGACGCCATCGCCCGCGCCCTGCGCCTCGACGGTCTGGAGCGCGACCACCTGTTCCGGATCGCCAGACCGGCCCGTACCCGTCCTCGCCCGCTGCCCCCGCAGCGCGTCCGCCCCGGTCTGCGACTGCTGCTCGACAGCCTCACCGACGTCCCCGCCCTCGTCTACGGCCGCCGCATGGACGTCCTGGCCGCGAACCCTCTCGCCCGCGCCCTGTACACGGACTTCGAGGCCCTGCCCGTCCGTGGCCGCAACATGGCCCGCCTGGTCTTCCTCGACGACCACTTCCGGAGCCTGTACGCCGATTGGGAGGACGCCGCCCGCGGCATCGTCGCCTCACTTCGCCTGTACGCGGGACGTCACCCGCACGACCCCGCGCTGGCCGAGCTCGTCGGCGAACTCTCCGTCCAGGACGCGGACTTCCGCCACTGGTGGGCCGCGCACGACGTGTTCCGGCGCACCCACGGCACCAAGCGCTTCCAACATCCGGTCGTCGGCGAACTCGTCCTGGGTTACGAGGCTTTCACCCCCGCCGACGACCCCGAGCAGACCCTGGGCGTCTCCACCGCCGAACCAGGGTCCCCCTCCGCGGAACGCCTGAAGTTGCTGGCCAGTTAATCCCGGTCCCCGCAGCCCCCGCAGCCCCCGGCGCCGGCCGCACCAGCCGCGCCGGCCGCAGAACCGGACGCCCCACGGTCCTGAGGCCGCCGGGACCGCGCCGAGCGGGGCCCGGATACCGGCGTTCGACCGTGAGACCCGCGAACCCCGTCGGCTGTCGCGGGTTCCAGCCGCTGCCGGAGTGGGTCAGCGGGCCAGTCGGGCGAGGGCCAGCGCGTGCGCCCGGTCGAGGGAGTCGGCGGCGGCGCAAGGGACGTCCGGCCGCACGCCGGTGCCCTCCCAGTTCGCGCCGGAGACGGGATTGACGGCGCGGCCGACGGGGACGGTGGCCTCCAAGTGCGGGTCCACGGTCCAGCCTTGGCACGGATGCGCGCCGCCGCGGGTGGGTTCGCCGACGACCTCGGCGCGACCGAGCTGCTGGAGGTCGTACGCCAGTTCCTCGGCGGCGGAGAAGGTGCTGCCACTGGACAGGACGTACAACGGCTTGCTGCCGCCGAAGCGCGCGCCGGGAACGTACGGCAGGCTCCAGGACTGCTCGCTGCGCTCGCCGTCGCGCCAGTACATGGTGTTGAGGTGGGTGCGCTCGTCCAGCAGATAGCCGCAGACGAAGGCGACCGTGTCCGGGTCGCCGCCCCGGTTGCCCCGGAGGTCCACGATCAGCGCCTGGGCGCGAGAGGCCAGGGTGAGCGCGGCGCTCAGCGGTTCGGCGGCCCACTCCAGCGGAAACAGCATCGGCGCCAGCTCCAGTACGGCGACGCCTCCGCCGAGCAGTTCCACGCGGGGCGCCCCGCCGAGCGAGGTGTCGAAGTCCCGGCGCATGGCGTCCAGGGTGGCCGCGCCCTTCTTCGGGGACACCGGGTCGGCGTGGTGCTTGAGTCTCAGGTGCCGGTCGCCGTTGACGGACTGCAGGTCCGCGGTGACCAGACGGGCGAGTTCCTCGGCGCCGTCGACGTCGTACGCGCCCTCGGCGAGGCGTCGTCGCAGCAGCCCGGCGAGCTGCTCGGCTATCTCGGGGAAGACGTAGTGCTCGGTCAGCAGCCGGACTGTCTCGTCGATGACAGTGGCGGGGTCGATGGAAGAGGCGGGGACGGGGGCGGAGGCGGGGACGGGGGCGGAGGCGGGGGCGGAGGCGGGGGCGGGCTGAAGCTTCGGCGGAGTTGTCATGACAGGGAGTAGAGCACCGGCCTTGCGAAAGCGTCAAAGACTTTAGACACTTTCGTTATGCGTGATCAGCCTTCCCACCCGCCGCCTCCTGAGGATGTCCTGGAGATCAGCGCGCCTGAGCAGTTCGCGGCCCTCGCCCACCCGTTGCGTCAGCGGCTGCTCTTCGCCCTGGGCCACCGACCTGCCACCAGCAGCCAACTCGCGGCCCAGCTCGACGCGAAGAAGGGCAACGTGGCCCACCACCTCAAAGTGCTCCGCGAGGCCGGGCTGGTCCACGTCACCGAGACCCGCCAGGTCCGCGGCGGCACCGAGCAGTACCACCAGCGCACCGCCCGCCACCTGGTCGTCGCCGAACCGCAAGCGGCAGGCACCGCCGCGATGTTGGCCGCGGTCGCCCAGGAACTGGACCTCTCCCCCGCCGAGACCCACCTGACCCTGCGCCACCTGCGCCTCAGCCCCTCGAAGGCGAGAGAACTCGGCGAGACCCTCGCCCAACTGGTCGACGAGGCGGAGGAAGCCGCGGAGGACCACCCCGTACACGGTGTGCTGGTGGCGCTCTACGAGCAGGCCCGGCCGACCGGCACCACCGGTTGCCCACAGTGATCTCGCACCGCCACCTCTCGGCGTCGCCGACCGCCGGGGGCCCACTTCACCCGTACGGCCGGGGCCCCTCACCGCCTCAGGACACCGGCGTCTTCGCGACTTGCGTCAGGAGCACCACGGCGAGTGTGCCGATGGCCATGCCGGTGACGACCATCGTCCGCGTATCGAACGGCGGCGTCATCGCCCGGCCCCCGGTGCCCCGAGCCACCATCCGGCCCTCGCCACCCGCGTCCAGCGCCAGCCCCGCCGACCCTGGCAGCAACGGCACCAACACCGCCGCACGCCGAAACTCCCCAGTCGGTCAAGTCGACGATCTTCGAACGCCGAACAGGCGGCTCGGATATGTCATCCCCGATGCCGATACCCGCCGACTGCTGTCACGACAGACTTGCAAGGAGCAACGAGCAAGAGCGGTCGGCGAGTCATGGTCCGGACTCGGCCCATCCCCACGGAGGCGTCCCGGTGAGCACCTCTCGCCACCAACTCGACCAGCGACACAACCGACCTTCTTCTGGGCAGAACTGACGGCCCTTCATGGCACCTACCTCCCGTGTTCGGGTGCATCACGCGTCGTGGTCGGCGACCCTTCGGGAACCTGCGGGCCCGCACGAGTGCGTGCGGCGCAGGCAAGCCGTTCTCCGAGACAGAGGGAGGCCGCCCCAGGAGTCAGCCGGCGAGCTGTCGCTCGACCGCCTGAGCGTCGATCAGATAGTTCATCTCGTAGAAACGCCCGTCGCGGACCTTGTGGAAGGCGTACTCGGCGTACTCGACCGTGACGCCGGTGGGGGTCACGCCGAACCACTCCTTCTCGGGCGTGCCCTTGTTGAACAGACGGGCTGCCACGCGGTCGTCCTCGATGGCGAGGTCCTGGACGCGCCAGGTGAAGTCCGGGACCGCGTCGCCGTGCCCCTCCAGCTCCGCGATGACGTCGTCCCGCGTGACCGGCCGGCCGTTCATGATCAGCTCGTCGTGAATGAATTCCGTCATGCGCTGAAACTCATGTGTGTTGAGTGCGTCGATGTAGCGCTGGAAGAATTCGCGCAGGTCGGTGTCGGACATGATGGCCTCTCTGTCGTCCCGGATCGGGTTGTGTACGCGGATGGTGCTGCCGTGCGAGGTCCTGTCGCGGGTCGCGACGTCGCCGTCGCCGATCACGCGACAGGCGGTGTCCGGGGTCTGGTCATATCTGGTTCTCGCCGCCGTCGACGTACAGGTTGGCTCCGAGGACGAAGCTGCTCTGCCCGGAAGCGAGGAATGCCACCACGTCGGCGACCTCGGCCGGGCTGCCGACCCGGCCCAGTGGGACGTTCGCGGCGAATTCGGACTTGGTGAAGGGCGTGTCTCCCGCGGTCGCGGCGTCGAGCGCGGGGGTGTCGATGGTGCCCGGGGAGATCGTGTTGACCCGGATTCCGCGGTCCTTCAGCTCGTTGGCCCAGGTGCGGGCGAAGGACCGTACCGCCGCCTTGGAGGCCGCGTACGTGCCGAACGCCGCGACACCGTCGTCGGCGCGCACCGAGGAGTTGAGGATCACTGACGCGCCGTCATTGAGCAGCGGCAGCGCCTTCTGCACGGTGAACAAGGTGCCCCGGACGTTGACGCCGAAGGTCTCGTCGAAGTGCTCCTCGGTGACCTGCTCCAGCGTGGCGAACGACGCGGTGGCGGCGTTCGCGAACAGCACGTCCAGCCCGCGTCCCCGGACGCGGACCGTGTCGTAGAGACGGTCCAGATCGGCCAGGTCGGAGATGTCGCCGACCACCGCCGTAGCCGCCGCCGGGCCGATGGTTTCGACGGCCGCGTCCAGCACGGTCTTGCGCCGGCCGGTGATGAACACGTGCGCGCCCTCGGCCGCCAGCCGAACGGCGGTGGCCAGGCCGATCCCGGTGCCGCCGCCGGTGACGACGGCGGTCTTGCCTTCGAGCTGTCCCATGACCGTGACCTCCACAGAGTTCGGTACCGATCGGTAACGAAAGAGACTGTAGCACCTTACGCACCGACCGGTACAGAAGAGGTACGATCGTTGGCATGGACACAGGACAGAAGGCACCGATCGGCCGGCCGAGGGGCTTCGACCCCGACGAGGCACTCGAACGCGCCATGCGGGTCTTCTGGGAACAGGGTTACGAAGGCGCCAGCCTCACCGACCTGACCAGCGCCATGGGCATCACCCGCACCAGCATGTACGCGGCTTTCGGCAACAAGGAGGAGCTGTTCCGCAAGGCTCTGGAGCGCTACGAGGAAGGCCCCGCCTCGTACGGGGTCACAGCCCTGCGGGAGCCGAGCGCCCGGCAGGTGGCCACCGCGTTCCTCGACGGCTCGGTCCGGGCGACCACCAGCTCGGGCTGCCCCGCCGGGTGCCTGGGTGTCCAGGGGTCCCTCGCCGCGGGTGACTCGGGAAGCGGCGCCCGCGACATCCTCGCCGCCTGGCGCGACGGGCACGTCTCCCTCCTCCGCGACCGGTTCCAACAAGCCGTGGACGAAGGCGACTTGCCCCCCGCCGCCGATCCTTACCTGCTCGCCCGCTACATCATGACCGTGGCCAACGGCATCGCCGTCCAGGCCGCCGGCGGCGCCACCCGCGAGGACCTCCAGCAGGTGGCCGGGATGGCCCTGCGAAGCTGGCCACCCGCCACGGGCCCGGATCAGCTGGACGGCTGAGCAGACGCCGGCGAGCGGGGGTTCAGGTCGGCGACCGTGAGGTCGTCGCGCACCGGGCTCACTTAAGCGCGTCCGGCGCTCAGCCCGCCGCAGACCTCATGACGAGAGGCCGGCAGCGAAGCGGTACACGCTCTGGACGGTCGCCTCGTACATGCCCGGGACAGCGGCCCGAAACATCAGATCGCCCGCGTGGCCCGTGCCGGCCACAGTCCGAGACGTGGACTCGACCCCGGCCTCGACGAGGGCGCGGTGGTAGGCCAGTCCTTCGTCACGCAGCGGGTCGAGCTCGTTGACGGAGATGGCATGCGGTGGCAGCCCGGCAAGGTCCTCGGCGGTCGCGTGGAGGGGCCAGCAAAGGGGATCGGTGGCGTGCTCGGCACCGGGATCGTAGACCTCGGCGAAGATGGCGGCGGCGTCGCAAGCCATGAGGTAGCCATCGTTCTCGACGAGCGACGGAAACGCCGCTTCGCGCTCCTCGGCGCTGCGGCCGTAGAGTCCGGAGATGCACGGGACCAGGGCATAGACGCCGTCAACGGCCGCAAGCCTTCCCTCGCGCTTGGCGCGGATCGCGCTGGCGAGCGCCAGGTTGCCCCCGCCCGACTCGCCCGCGACCGTGAGGGTGGATATCCCCAGTTCCTCACGGTGCTTGTGCACCCAGTCAATCGCTGTCGCGCAGTCGTCGAGGCCGGCCGGGAACGGGTGAGGGCCGAGTCGGCCACCGCCGTTGCGGAATTCGACGCCGACGACGACAAGACCGCTGGCCGCCAACTCATCGTGGAACCGTGCGTAGATGGGGCCCGAGCCCTGGAGCATCACCATGCCGCCCCCGTGCAGATAGACGATGCCGGGCAGTGGGCCGGAGGGAGCCGCAGGCCGCGACACGTACAACTGGATGTCGTTCCCGGCCGGACCGGAGATCGTCTCGGTGTGGTGGTCAAGGCCGGCGACCGGGTCCAGGTCGGCGACGAGCATGGCGAAGAGCTGCTCGGACCCGGCCTCCGCAGCCGTGACGAACTCAAGAAGTCGCTCCCGCGAGGCATCGGGGCCGAGCGGCGCAGGCACGGTGTCGTGATCCAGACCGAACCTTGCCAGTGCTTCCACCACCCGTGGATCGGTGCGCGGGTCGGTGCGCAGGTTAAGAGCATCGTCGCCCAGGCGTCCGGGCCGCTCAGTCACCTTCGTACTGTCCGATGTCGTCATCACGCCTTCTTTCACCGCCCACCCACGGCGGGCCGGTCTGGGGAACGGATCGATCTGGGTGTCGGTGCGCATGCCCGTCCGCCGCGGCGTCGCGGCCGCCAGGGCGGCCGGGTGATCCTTACCGGAGCGCTGAGGTTCAGGTCGAGCGCTCACCCACGCGTCGTCCGAGCCGTCGTCCGAGCCGTCGGGGGGCATCGGGGGCGTCGGGGGCGTCGGGGGCGTCGAACGATTCCTCGGACATGGACCCGTCACCGACGTTGTTGATCAGTACGTCAGGTCGGGAGTCGGTCGCGAAGCCGTTTCGACCGCTCGCCGCGGACTGTCGCTCTCCGAGAGATCGGCGAGTACGAACGCGGCCCCGGTGGCGGCGAGTTCGGGCGTACGGCGCCGGGCTACGGCGGCAACCGAAGCCCGCCCGGCGATAAAGACTTGGACGATCGCGAGGCCGATGCCCTTGCCTTGCCCTTGCCCTTGCCCGCACCGGTCACGAGAACTCGCTTGTCGGCAAGGCGCAGTTCCATGTCTCTCCTGCAGGATGCACTAGTGGCCCATAAATGAAACTTGACGGTATCAGATCACCTGCAAAATGATCCAGGCATGGATCATTTATGGTCGGTAGAGTGACCTCGGACATGGGAGGCGCAATGACAGACACCGGCCCCCCGCGACGGGTGCGGGCAGACGCGGAACGCAGCACAGCTCGAATCCTGGAGGCGGCCGAGGCCGTGCTCGCCGTTGACTCGACCGCTTCGCTGGAGCGGATCGCCGACGCGGCCGGGCTCACGCGAGTCACGATCCACCGCCGTTTCTCCTCCCGGAAAGCCCTCATCGATGCCTTGAGCGCGCGGCTCAACGAGCGATATCTGCTCGCGCTCAAGCAGGCGCGAGCGGAGACAGCGCCCCCGGTGGTCGCACTGCACCGCCTGACGGAGATCATTTTTGAGCTCAAGATCAGCCACCGGTTCACGATGGGCCTCAACTCGGACTCCCTGACGGGCAGGCCGCTGCTCAGCCGCGAGGCCGCGGACGGTCTCGACACGCTGTTCGCACGGCTGCACGCCGCCGGAGCGATCACTTCGGCCGACCCGGCATGGGGACGCCGGCTCTATCTGACCCTGCTGTGCGAGGTGGGCGAACTGCCCGAGGACGCGCCCAGCCTGCGTGGCGCGGCGAACGGGCAGTGGGACGAAGCGGGAGCCCGGACCGATCTGCTGGTATCCACGGTGATCGGCGCCCTCGGCGGACGGAACGGCCGCGCCACGGCCGAGTAGCGGACGGAACCGTCGAGCAACGGCGACGTGCTTCCCCGTCAGCGAAGCCCTTGCTCGCGCCCCTTCCTCGGCCAGAGCCCAGAACACGACCGAGCCCGATCCCCCGATCCACCGGCCCTCGGCGTCCTCACCTACCACGCCGCCGTCGCCCACGCCCTCACCCGGCCGAAGACCGCCCGCGTCGAGGCGGGCCGGACCGGCCCGCGGCTCCGGGAAGCCTCCCGGCGCCGTGAGGCCGGCCCAGCAGACGGTAGAGGCAGGTCCCCTCACCGTGGATACCTGATGCCCGCTCAGATCTGGTTCGCGCCACCGTCGACGTAGATGTTCGCGCCGACGACATAGCTGCTCTGTTCCGAGGCCAGGAAAGCCACGACCGCGGCGGCCTCCTCAGGCTGCCCTATGCGGCCCTTGGCCACGGTCGCGGCGACATTCTCCTTGACCGCCCGGGCCGTCTCCTCATCGCCGAAAACGGCGGTGCCCCCGGGAGTCTCGATCAACCCCGGCGAGACCACGTTGACCCGGATGCCGCGGTCCTTGAGCTCGCTGGACCACGTCCGCGCGAAGGACCGGACGGCCGCCTTCGACGCCGCGTACGCGCCGAACGCCTCTGCTCCACGGTCGCCGGCCGTCGAACCGACCAGGACGATCGAGGCGCCCTCGTTGAACAGAGGCAACGCCTTCTGCACGGTGAACAGCGTGCCTCGGACGTTGACCGCGAAGATCTGGTCGAAGTGCTCCTCGGTGGTCTGCTCCAGCGTCACGAACGCACCGACCGCCGCGTTCGCCACGAGCACGTCCACACCCTCGCCCCGGGCCCGGACCGCCTCGTAGAGCCGGTCCAGGTCCGCCGGCTTCGAGATGTCGCCGACGACCGCGGTGGCCCGTTCTGCTCCGATGGTCTTGACTGCGGCCTCCAGCTCGGACTCGCGTCGGCCGGTGACGAACACGTACGCGCCCTCGTCCGCCAGCCGTACGGCGGTGGCCAGACCGATACCGGTACTGCCCCCGGTGACCACCGACGTCTTCCCATCCAGCTGTCCCATGTGGGTGTCTCCATCACTCTCTCGATACCGATCCGTTCGATATCGATCCTGCGGGAGATCGGGGATACTATCCATGACGCAGAGTCCGTCATTCTTTACGTATCGTCCAGGAGGTGTCGTCGGTGCTCGGATTTGGAGATCCAGTGGCTGACGCGATCAGCCTGCTTCGGCCCCGTACGGTGGTCGGACCCAATCTCCGGGCCGCGGGAGAGTGGGCTCTGCGCTTCGACACGTTTCTTCACGTGCGGGTGGGAGGCCTCGTGCGCGGCACGTGCTGGTTGATTCTCGAAGGGCACGAGCCAGTGCTGCTGCGGGAGGGTGACACCTTCATGCTGGGCAACCCGCCGCCCTACGTGCTGGCCAGCGCGCTCGACGCGAGCCCGCGCCCGGCGGAGCCGGTGTGGGCGGGTGCCGAGGACGGATTCGCGCGGATCGGCTCGGAGTCCGAGGAGGACCTCTACCTCTGCGTCGGGCACATCGCGTTCGACGAGGAGAACGCGGCCCTTCTGACCAGTCTCCTGCCACCGCTCGTGATCGTCCGCGTGGCCGATCCTCATGGCGGGCGGCTCGCCCAGCTGACCGATCTCCTCGCCACCGAGGTCGGAGTCGCCGCCGCCGGCGGCCCGCTGGTGCAGAACCACCTCGCACAGATCCTGCTCGTGCACATGCTCCGTGCCCACGCCGGTCAGACCGACCGGCCCACCGGCTGGCTGGGCGCCCTGAACGAGGACGGCGTCGGTGCCGCCCTGCGCGCCGTGCACGCGGACGTGGCCCACTCCTGGACCCTCAAGGAGCTCGCCGAGATCAGCCACATGTCGCGTTCCGCGTTCGCCCACGCCTTCAAGAGCCATGTCGGGGTGCCGCCGTTGGAGTACCTGATCCAATGGCGCATCAGCCTCGCCCGCGACGCCCTCGCCCGCGACACTCTGTCGATCTCCGAACTCGCGCGCGCCACGGGCTACTTGTCCGAGAGTGCGTTCAGCACCGCGTTCCGCCGCGTCGTCGGCTCATCGCCCGCACAGTTCCGGAACCAGTCACGGCAGCCGCCGCGCTCGGCCGCGAACGGAAGCTCAAGGAAGCGCCCTGTGCTCAGCCGCGCCGTTCACGCCGGCGACGAGGACACCGGCACACCGCCCGCCGACACCAATGGCGGCGGCGACGCGGACACGCGTCATGAACGCGACTGCGGTACGAGCGGTGCCGCGGCGGGTGCCGACGGGGCGTAACCGGCGGGCGCCGCCCGCGAAATCGCGGGCCAGACGATCGCGGGCCAGCTGATCGGGGGCCAGTTGATCGGGGGCCTCGAACGCATCGGGGTCCCCCGCCCGTAGGGCGGTGACATGGGATGCGGCCCACCCCACAACCCGCCGCCGCCTGCGACGGCCCCGGCTCACGAACTCCCCGTGCCCGACGTCCCTGAGACCGGGTCGGGCTTTCCGCGCTTGATCGCCGCATCGACAGCGGCGCCGATACGGCGCAATGTCGCCAGCTCGTGCGGCTCCAGCTCGTCCATCAAGTACTCGCGGACCGCGGCGACATGTCCAGGCGCGGCGGCCACGACTTCGTCGAAGCCGGCGTCGGTCAGCGTCGCATTGGTGCGTCTGCCGGGGCCGGTGATCCGGGCTCGTACGAGCAGCCCACGCTTCTCCAGTCGGCCGACGACATGCGACAACCGTGAGAGCGACGCCGACGTGCGCGCCGCCAGATCGCTCATCTGGAGAGTGCGAGCCGGCTCCTCGGACAAGACCGAGAGCACCATGTACTCGAAGAACGTCAGTTCGGTCTCGCGCTGCATCCGTGCGTCCAGGGCGGCCGGCAAACTGATCATGATCGCTGAGTTGGCCAACCATGCCTCCCGTTCCTCGGGACTCAGCCATCGAGTCGTGGCAGGGGACCCGGTCGGCTCCGCCGCACCCGATGCTTCCGCGGCAGGCGCGGCCTTGCCGGTCTCCCACTCGCGCCGTGCCCGGCTGCGACGTCGCCCCTCATCGCCCGCTGTGCTGTCTGCCATGCGGCAACACTAACAGGAGTTGTTGACGCATCAAGTCGACTAGTGTAATTGTTGACGCATCAAGTTCATGAACAGCTCGCCCCCCATGGGCGCATGGGATGTACGCACCCCTGAATTGATCCAGAAAAGGACTGAGGACTACGGATGCAGGTCACGTCATTGGGCGGGCTCAAGGTCTCGCGTATCGGACTCGGAGCGATGGGTATGTCGGCGTTCTACACGGGCGCCGGACGTGAGGACGCCAAGTCGATCCGTACGATCCGTCGCGCGCTGGACCTCGGCGTCACGCACGTGGACACGGCGGAGGTGTACGGGCCGTACGTGAACGAGGAACTGGTGGGTCGCGCGATCAAGGGCCGCCGGGACGAGGTCGTACTCGCCACCAAGTTCGGCCTCGTCTCGCACACCGGCCGACCGGGTCCGGACGGCACCCCCGCCGGCATCCGAGCCGCCGTCGAGGGCTCGCTGCGGCGGCTCGGAACCGACCGCATCGACCTCTACTACCAGCACCGGATCGACCCCAGCACTCCCATCGAGGAGACCGTGGGAGCACTGGCCGCTCTGGTGGCGGCGGGCAAGGTACGCCACATCGGACTGTCGGAGGCGTCCGCGGCGACGATCCGCCGGGCCCATGCCGTCCATCCGTTGTCCGCCGTCCAGACCGAGTACTCGCTGTGGACTCGCGACCCCGAAGCGGACGTGCTGCCCACGCTGCGAGAGCTCGGAATCGGGCTGGTCCCCTACTCGCCGCTCGGACACGGCTTTCTCACCGGTGACATCCGCTCCCTCGACGGCCTGGACGCCTCCGACTGGCGGCGTACCAATCCCCGTTTCACCGGGGACAACCTCACGCGCAACCTGCGCATCGTCGATCAGGTGAGCGAGATCGCCGCCGACGTCGGAGCGACGCCCGCCCAGGTCGCTCTGGCCTGGCTGCTCGCGCAGGGGGAAGGCATCGCGCCCATTCCGGGTACGAAGCGTGTCGACCGGCTGGAGGAGAACAGCGCCGCCGACGGCATCCGGCTCACCGCCGGCCACCTCGCCCGTCTGAAGGATCTGACACCGGCGTCCGGCGCCCGCCACGCCGAGCCCGACATGGCCGTGATCGACCTTTAGAGAAGGCCCCGGGCGAACTTCGGAGAAGGCGCCGGGCGAAGAACTTCCCGCACACGGTCCACCGGCCGAGTCGTTGTGGCTCGGACCAGGTGCCGGTGGCAGGACCGGGCGCTCGCCCCTCCCAATGACGCAGACGCGACCCTCGCGGCACGGATCCGCCGTACCGCGATCGAAGACGAACGAATGGAGCTGGACATCGTGCGGAGCAAAGTGATCCGTGTCGGCATCATCGGAGCCGATACGAAAGCGAGTTGGGCGGGGGCATCCCACATTCCCGCGCTCGCGGCGCAGCCGCGGTTCTCCCTGGACGCGGTGGCGACCCGGCGCGAGGAGAGCGCACGTCGCGCCGCCGAGACCTTCGGTGCCAAGCGGTGGTTCGCGGATCCGTACGAGCTCATAGGCGACCCCTCGATCGACCTCGTCACCGTCGCGGTGAAGGTCCCGGCCCACCGCGAGCTGGTGCTCGCCGCTCTGGCGGCGAACAAGGCCGTGTACGCGGAATCCCCGCTGGGGACGACGGTGGCGGAGGCGGAGGAGATGGCCGACGCGGCCGGTTCGCTGCACACCGCGATCGGTCTGCAGGGCCGGCTCAATCCGTCGGTACGCCGCGCGGCGGAGATGATCGCGCAGGGGCGGCTGGGCCGGCTGCTCTCGGCGCGGGTCACCGCGACGACATTCGGGAACGGCCCGGAGTCGGTGAGTACTTACGAGTACTTCGACAAGGCGGAGGCGGGTGCCGGGTTCCTGACGATCGCGGCGGGCCATGTCCTGGATGTGATCGAGACGGTTCTCGGTGACATCACCGAGATCGACGCGCGCACGGAACTCCTCTGGCCGGAGGTCAAGCTGGTCGACACCGGCACGACGACCGTCCGAGAGGTCCCGGATCACCTCGACACCATCGTGAAGACCGCGTCGGGCGCCCCGGTGGGCGTGCAGATCCTGGCCGGCGTGCCCGTGCCGGACGCCCACTTCGGTATGGAGATCCGTGGATCGGACGGCTGGCTGAAACTGACCGGCAGTCACCCGGCGGGCGTTCAGGTCGGCGACCTCGTGCTGTCGTCGAGCGTGGACTTCACCCCGCCGGACAGCCCCGTCGCCACAGGTACGGGCCCGACCTCCGCCGAGATCTGGACGGGTGCGTCCATCAACGTGGGCGAGGTGTACGCCGGCCTTGCCCGCGACATCGCGAGCGGGACCCACCACACCCCGGGGTTCAAGCACGCCGCCCACAACAGCCGCCTGATCGCCCGAGTCGAACAGGCCGCTCGAACCGGCGTCCGACACTGACGGTACGGCGTCCCGCTTCACACTCCGGTCGGCACGGCTGACAGCGCCTTCCGGGCAGGTGAGCGACGCCGACAACATCTCGGCCGGGTGTCCGCAGTCCACGTTTGCGGACACCCGGCCCGACCGCCAGATGAATTCGCCCACTGCCCCCGCCCCCTTGGTGGACGCCGTGAGCCGGCCGCCGTCCCGGTCCGGGAGGCTGGACGCCACCTCGATGTCCAGCAGCCCGCGGAACAGGTCCTGGACGTGACCGCAGTTGGAGGGATCAGGTGCGGCGGGGGGTGAAGAGCATGACCCAGTGATCGTTCTCGGGGTCGTGCAGCATCTCGCTGTCGTACGCGAGCAGACCCCTCGTCGGATGGTTGACGCGCTTCATCGCCGACCTCCATGTTCCGATCTCTCCTCGGTCCCAGTGGCGACCGAACTCGGGACTGCTCGTCGACAACTCGCCAAACACAGAACGAAGTTGCTCATCGTCCGGGTAGAGACTGAGCGCTTTGCGAAGTTCGGCGGCGGCCACTCGGGCCAGCTGCTCCGCTCCCTCGTTCCCGAGCACCTCGCGGAGTCCCACCGACGTGAATGCCTGGTGGACGATGTTCTGGCCGTACGGTCCGTCGTCGAAAATGGGCCCGAGCAGCTCCGCCGCGGCAACGTTGAACGCCAGCATGTCGAGCCGGCCGTCGTGAATGGTGACCGGCATGGTGTCGTCCAGGCTGTTGAGCAGTTGCCGGAGTCCCGGTCGGATCTCCGCGGCTGGTGCCCGCGGCTGCGGAGGCCGCTCGTCGGCGAGTCGGAACAGGTGGTCCCGCTCGGCGTTCGAGAGCCGGAAGGCCCGCGCCAGTGCGGTGAGGATCTCCCGCGAGGGGCGGGAAGCGCGCCCCTGTTCGAGACGGGTGTAGTACTCGACCGAGATGCCCGCGACGTCGGCGAGCTCCTGGCGTCGCAGGCCCGGCACACGCCTGTGGGACAGAGAGGATGCCCCGGGGCGATCCCGCGGTGTCATTTCCGAGCGACGGTGGCGTAGATAGTCGCCCAGACCTGACCGCGCATCTCCCGCCATGACTTCATTGTCCCTCACCAGTGGCAGGCCCCGGGGACGGGTGCGTGGCCCTGCGGATACCAGGCTCGACGAAGTCTCCCTGATCATCGAGCACTTCGTCAGTGTCGAAGGCGACGGAGAACGCATACGTCGACGCAAACCCGTACTCCCCCGATCGCGCCCCGGAGGCACCCACATGACCGCAGCGAACCGAACCCTGATCATGACCGGGGCCACTCGGGGGATCGGCCTGGAAGCCGCGCGAGACATCCTCAGACGCAGCCCCGACACCCACCTTGTGGTTCTCGGGCGAGGCTCCTCCGCCGTCGAGGTGCTGCCGAGCCTGCGGGAAGTCTCTCCGCACGTCTCGACCGTCGAGATCGATCTGTCGAGCAAGGCGAGCGTCGCCGCCGCCGGCGCACAGTTGGAAGACCTTCTTGATTCCGGCGAGTTGCCTCCGCTGCGGGGACTCGTCTTCAACGCGGGTGTCCACCTCTCCAACGCGTTGCAGACCACGGTCGACGGATACGAGAGGACCTTTGCCGTGAACGTCATGTCCACCCATCAGCTTCTCAGGCAACTGCACCCTCACGTTCAGGCGCCGGCACGCATTGTCGTCACGGTCAGCGACGCGCACTTCGGTGATCTCCGGCACACCGGGGGGACCATGCCCGCACCCCGTTGGGCCATCCCGGAGATCTCCCGACCCGGGGCATTCGACCGCTCCGGGAATGTCCGGGCCGGCCGTCGTGCGTACGTGACGAGCAAACTCGGCGGCGTGCACCTGGTCCACGAATGGGCCCGCCGATTGCCCGACGGCATCGACATCGTCTCCTACAACCCCAGCCTCGTGGTCGGAACAGGGCTCGCGCGCGAAACCGGTGGAGCCT
The DNA here is from genome assembly GCF_042667665.1 of Streptomyces sp. NPDC057307. Classification (NCBI taxonomy): domain Bacteria; kingdom Bacillati; phylum Actinomycetota; class Actinomycetes; order Kitasatosporales; family Streptomycetaceae; genus Streptomyces; species Streptomyces sp. NPDC057307. The sequence continues at coordinate 65,493 of NZ_JBHUZM010000015.1, forward strand.
TTCCCTTCCTGATGAGCAAAGTCATCCCGCTGCTCACGGTCACACCCCTCGTGGACACCCCGGTCCCCGCGGGCAGGAAACTCGCCGACGCCGTCCTCGGCGTCACCCCCGCCGCGACCGGTGCTTACATCCACCGGAAGAAGGCCACGGCGTCCTCCACCGAGTCGTACGACGCGGACCGCGAACACGCCCTCTGGAACTGGCTGGAGCAAGTCCCGCCGACAACCACATGAACGGCCGGGATCCGCGACGGGCCGGCGCCGGAAGGATCGACGACCGAGCCCTCCTCCATGGCCCCTGATGCGCGGAGTGGCGGCCGGGCAGGCTACTTTGCTCGGATGAGTCTCCTGGATGATGTGGCCGAGCGCGACGGCTGGCGATGCTGGGTGTGCGACGAGGCGGTCGACCCCCACGAGTCGGTGAACGACCCGCGCGGGCCCAGCGTCGACAGCCGGACCGCCGACCGTAAGGCCAAGGTCGCCGAGCGGCTCGCGCACCGCGGATGCAACACCCGCAAGGGTGCGGTCAAGGTGGTCATCGCCTGGCCGGACCACCTGTACGTGGTCGAACCCGCGCCGCTGATCACCGTCGCCGGGAGGCTGGAGCGCAAGGGGGGCCGCGAGATGGTGTGCCGCTGTCCGACCATGCGGGACGCCCAAGAGGCGGCGGACTGGCTGGTGGACCGGTTCTCCCGACTGGTACCGGGACTGCCGGTGACCGCCGGCATCGAGCCGGGCGGCGGCCAGTTCCTCGTCACCCTGGCCACCGGCCGCCGCTGACGCACACTCGCCTCAAACCGAACGTCGGACGGGCGTCACGGGCCTCGAACCATCGCCCGTAACGCCCACGACGCACCTCATGCGCCCACAGTGAACCGCAGGTCAGGCGTCGTCCTTCTTCACCGGCTCCAGGATCGCCACGCACTCCACGTGGTGCGTCATTGGAAAGGCGTCACAAAACGAGGGACGTGACATACCAGCAGGTCAACAGCGATTCATCCGGTTTGCCGGAGGGGCCATTGGGCACTCGGAGCGTCAAACGAGCGTCACGACTGGTCGGATCAGCTTCCACACTCGATCGCTTCGACCATGTCCGCCAGCAGGACGTCGGCAACCAGTTCCTCGACTACGGCGATACCGTGTTCGGCCATGGCACGGGTCAGCTCGGGGTCCCAGGGAGCCTCGGTGAGCCGGCCGGGCTTGGGTCCGTGCGATGTGCGGGCTGCCGCGGCGCGATAGTCCACCGCCGTCATGCGCCAGGGGCGGGCCGGCGTCTTGTCCAGGAGGTAGGCGGCGATGCGGATGCCTTCGCCATCGAAGTCGCCGTGGTAGCGGAGGATTGCGCCCTGATCCGCGAGAAGGCGCAGGAGGTGGATGGCCGCACTGTTGGGCCAGCCGGATGTGCACACGAGCGGCGGACAGTCGGGACCGAAGCGACGTACGGCCAGAGCCAGGATGCTGGGGTTCTCGACGGCGTGGACGACGGGTGCCGGATCGGAGGCGAGGGTGAACGCGCCCGGGGCTCGCAATTGGGCGAGGGTCAGACTGGCGGCCTGACCAGCCTCGGCACAGACACGGGCGACACGGGCAAGCGGGCCTTCACCTGCCGGACGCAGTCCACCGACGAGAACGGTGGACGACAGGTCGTCGTCGGCAACGCCCGCGAGAGTCCACAAGGCGCGCCGTTCTCCCGCGGATTCCGGCGCGTCAGTGTCGTGAAGAGTCGCCAGAGCACGAAGGACAAGGGTGGACAGGCGGGTTCCGTCGTCGAGTGCGTGGGAGTCGCCCTTCAGGACCCGGGCGGCGAAGACGGGCAGGGGCTCAGCCTGGGCCGGGAGTTCCGCGAGCACGGTCAACGCGTCTGCGAGCAGGGTCCGGGTCAGTTCCGGTGAGCCACCGACCAGGCCGGTGACGCGGCACGACGCGGTCCAATCGGCGAGCGCGGGCTGGGCCCGCACGGTGGCATGACCGTCCAACCATGCCCACAGCTGGGCACGTTCATCTTCCTTGCGGCGCCGTTCTGTCGCGCGATCGTCCAGTGGGCCTACGAGTTCGGTGACAGTTTCACGCACCGAAAGGCCGGACAGCTCGGTGACGGCCTCTTCCAGGCGGGCCAGTGAGACGGAGGGGTGAGGATCCGGCAAGCGTTCCAGACCCAGAAGGTCGGCGAGAGCCTCGCGCTGAGCTTCGTCGAGCGGTCCGAGGCGCACCCGTGTGACGGTACGGCCGGAGGAAAGTCGACTGTGGACCGTGTGCCAGAGCGGGCGGAGTTCGGGGCTGCGCAGGGTGCGTTCACCCGAGGGTCGTTCGGTCCTGGTCATCCCGCCTCCAGATCAGTGCCGTTCCAGACGAAGCGAGCGCTGGTGACAGCGTCGTCGTCCCCGTCGGTGAGGAGTTGGTGGACGGCGATGCCGGGTAGTTCGCCGTAGGTGCACCACTCGTGGTCGGAGGTGACCATGAGATCAAGGTCGAGTGCGGTGAGCAGGGCGAAGACCTGTCCGCGGTTCACCGCGTCCACACCGACGAAAACCTCGTCGAGCAGGATGGGTCGAGGTGCCAGCGGCACGGCCTCGTAGTGTGCGGCGACAGCGGCAAAAAGCGGCAGGTGCAGGGCGATGGCCTTCTCCCCTCCGGAGAGTGCGCCGTGCAGCTTCTTGGTCAGCGGCTGCCAGCCGGTTCCGTTCGCCCGATCGAGACGCACCGTGAAGCGGTGCCAGGCGGTGTAGTCGAGCACCTCGCCGAGCTGCTCCTCCCAGCTCGCGGCCGTATCGCTGCCCTTGGCCTCCTCGATACGGGCGCGGAAGAAAGTGTGCAAGGCCTCCCGCTCGGTCTCGTCGACTCGGCCGGGGTCCTTGAGTAGCAGCTGACGGGCAGTACGGGTCCCCTCCGGGAGATCCGGACGAACGTCCCAGACAAGCTGGACGGCGACCTTGGAGGCGGTACGAACCCGCTCCAGATGCCCGTTCATGCGGTCGACAAGTTCGCCGGCCTGACGGATGCGGGCGGCGAGGTGACGGCGGATGTCGCCGGTGAGGATCTGGTCGAAGAGGCGGCGCTCCCCGGTGGTGATGTCGTCACGACTGCGGTCGCGCTCCTGGGTGAGCGTGGTGAGCAGGCCCGTCGCCCCCACCCGCATTCCGTCCAGGGTGGCGGTGAACAGTTGGATGTCGTCGTCGGGCTCAAGGTCCAGGTCTGCACGGGCGCCGAGGCGCTGGCGGGCTTCGTGGACCGCTTCGGAGAGGCGGGTCGCGGCATCGCTCAGGTTGCGTGGGGCATGTGGGATGCCGGGCCACTTCGCGGCTACGGCACGGGCGGCCTCCAGAGTGGCCTTCGCACCGTCTCCGGCCTCGAGTTCCGATGTGCTGCCCGCATCCTCCGCGAGCCCCACCAGACACAGGTGCCGGAACCGGTGCGCCGCGCGGTCCCGGGTGGCGGCGGCTTGCTCTCGTCGTTCGGCATCTTGACCACTGGTTGCCCGCAGACCTCCGATACGGCCTTCCAGTCGCAGGAGGAGATCGGCCGCCCGGCCGGCGTCGTCACGGCAGCGCCGTAGTTCGGCGCGCGCCTCGGCGACGCGCGCGACGATCTGCCGGTAGTCCTCGCCGACGGTGGCCTCCACCGCCTCCAGGCGCGCCTTGAGTCCCGTCGCCTCGGCTTCGGCGGCAGCGCTGTTCTCGCACTGCTGCTCAGCAGCTCGGCGTGAGCGGTCTGCCTGCGCGGTGATCTGACGAGCGCTGTCAACTGCGGCGGTCGCGGTGAGACAGGCGTCCACCCAACTGTCGGCGGTGTCCCTGAACCTGTCGATGTCGGAGGAGAGCTCATGCAACCGGTCGCGATCGGTCGGCAGTCCATGTTCGGCCGCCCGTCGGCTGAGCATGCGCAGAGCGTCTGCCACCGTCGTTTCGCACCGGCCCAGATGGGCAGCCGCGTCGTGCACGGCATCGTCCCGGGCAGCCACCTTCTCCTCGGCTCGGTCCCGGTCACGCCGACGGATGTCGAGTTCCCGGTGGTCGGGGCGAGCCGCGCGGTCTGCGTCCAGCCGGGCGCGGCGAGCGCCGAGGCCGCGCAGTTGGTCGTCGAGCGCGGCGAGGGAGGCGTTCGTCTCGCTGATGTGCTCGGTCAGTTCACCGATCCTGCGCTGCCGGGCCCGTTGCCGCGCGAGGGCACCGATGTAAGCGGGTTCCGGCTTGTTCCACGTTCCAGTGGCGAGCGCGAGACGCCAGGCACCGGCTGCGGAGACGGCCGCAGGGTGACCGCCGGGTAGTGAAGCGCCGTATGCGACACCGGCGAGGATCCGGGTCACGGTGTCGACCGGGACGGGGATGTCCTCCTCGGGTTTCAGCACCTCCAGCAGACTGGGCCCCGAGGCGATCACAGACAGGGCCGCCTCGGCTCGGGTGTCGTGCCCCGGCAGGACGATCCCGTCGTAGGGGCTGACCCAGGCATCCAGGAGGCCCGATGCCTCCAGTGCCGCCTCCACCGCGGCCTGCACGGGGAGCGGAACACCTTCGTGGAAGGCGATCAGTCGCCACAGGGGTGCGCCCGCCGTCGCCGTGCGGACGGTGGTGCGGGTGGGAGGGGGCAAGGGCGGCAGGTCGGTCTCGTCGCTCAGCCGTCGGACTTCCTCCTCAAGTCGGCTCCGCTCGTCCCGCAGCTTCAGACGTGCGGCTCGCGCGGTGGCCTCAGCTGTGGCGATCTCTTGTTCCAGCGGGCGTGCGGCGGCGTCGACCAGGGCCGTCACCTCGGCCTCGGTCGCGGCTCTGGCCGCCAGTTCCCCGGCGTCGGTAATGCGCAGTTCCGCGCAGTCGCCGGCCCAGGCGAGCAGCCGTTCCGCCTGTACGGCAAGGGCACTGTCCCAGGCTTCGGACGCCTGGTCCCGCCGGGCGATAGCCTCCGCGAGCCGGGCACGGGCGTCCTCCAGCAGACTCTCGGCGACACCCCGGTCGCGTACCGCGCGATCGTGCTCGTCCATCGCCTCGGTGACAAGGAGGACCTGACGGCGTCGGGCGGTGACCGCACCCCGCAGCAGCCTGCGGGCCTGTCGTGCCCCGTCCTTGCCCGCCGTGGGTGTACCGGCCGAATCCGAGGGCCGACGGCCACCGGCCTCATGCCCCGGGCTGTCTGCGAGGTTCCCTACGGAATCCGCGTCGAGGAGCGTCTTCACCTCATGGTGGATCGACTCCATACCCGCCGCCCGGGCCGACCTGCGTGCTTCCTCGGCGGCTTCACGCGCGTGCTCGTCGAAGGTGCGGGCCCGGGCCGCCGCATCGTCGGCGTGTCTCTGGTCCTCCTCCGCGCTGATCTGCGTGGCCTGCGCTGTTGCACGCTGTCGCCCGGCGACGGCTGCCGCTTCGTCCGAGCGACGGCGAAGCCGGTCGAGTTCCTCGCCCTGCTTGTACGCGTCGCTGTCGCGCAGCCCCTCGACGGTCTCCTCCAGGGCGTGCGCGCGCATTTCCTGTTCCTCGCGCCAGGCCTGAACAGACTCCCTTTCTGTCAGTGCCTGTTCGAGTTCCTCGGCGCTCTGGCGGGCGGCGCGGGTGAGTTCGTCCATCTCCGTGGTCGCCGAGATCAGCGCGGCCGAGCCGGCACGCAGGACACGTCGGGCGTAGGCGCGCTGCCGAGATGCGACGGTCTCAGCCGCTGTCACCTCGTTGTCGAGCCGTTTGAGGTGTTCGCGCTGGCGGTCCAGCCGCTCGAAGCCTTCGGCGAGTTCAGCGATCTCGCCTTCGCCCAACGGAGGAAGGGCGCGGGACAACAGGGTGGAGAGCAGGGAGGGATCGAGCCGCTCGGACAGTTTGGGCTGGCGCAACTGGAGCAGGGCGGACAACAGCGACTCATAACGCTGCTCCCCCATGCCGGCGAACAACTCACGCCGTACGGCCGTGCGGTAGTCGGTGGCCGAGGCATGGACGTCGCCGCGGTCGCGCAGGGCCTCGGCCAGCGCTGCGCGTGTCAGCGGCTGGCCCGCCTCGTTGACAAGGAGCACGCCGGTGGGGTGGGCGATCCTGGAGCCGGTGGTGAAGTAGTCGGCATGTACCCCGCTGGTGTGCACGCTCGCCTGCAGACGCGCACCACAGCCGAACCACCGCTCGGCGCCGTCCTCGCCTATGCGGCGGAACTCCATCCACACATACCCCACACGCGTCTTGCCGGAGGCTCCTTCGCCGAGCAGGTTCCAGTGCATGGTGCGTTCTGAACCACCGAACGTGGACAGGCGGTTGGGGCGCAGACTGGCATCGAAGAGGAAAGGCAGCAGCAGCTCAAGGGCCTTGGACTTGCCCGAACCGTTCTGGCCGCGGAGCAGCAGGCGCCCCTGATGGAAGGTGAAGGTCTCGTCGTAGTAGCGCCAGACGTTGAGGATGCCCGTGCGGTGCGGCTGCCAGCGGCTGCGGGCCGCATCCACAGGCGCCGGTGTCGCAGGCGACTCGGCGTACTCGGGCCGCCGCGGGACCGGAAGCTCTGTCACGCTCACTTCTGGTTCCCTTCTGCCGCGACGCCACCGGAAACCACGGCGCCTGTCCCCTCACGTCGGCTCACGTCCCACCCTGGTCCGAGCTCGTCATGCGGATCCGGATTCGTCGTCTCTGTCAGGCGATAGCGGTACGCGGCAGGCCGTGCGACGACACGCCCTCGGGCCGCGCGGACAAGCCCGACGTCACGCAGAACGCGTACCGCGTCGTCGGAAAGCCGGACCGCGCCGTCCTCTGACTGATACGCCTTGGCCCAGCGCGGGAAACGGCGCAGCAGACTCGCCCCGGCCTCGGCAAGCTGTTCGGGCAACAGTCCCGCGGGCGTGGCACAGAGCGGCTCCAGAAGAAGCAGTGCGGCAACCCTGGCTGTGGAGGTGTCGTCGGGGAAGCGGATATCGGTGGCGATCCCGTCCGGGTCTACGAGCAGGAAGCCCTCCGCACGCTCCTCCAGGAGGAAGCCGGCCTGTTCGACCGAGCGACGCAGGATCTGACGTCCAGTCAGAGACGAGACGTAGGCCAGCTCGTCTTCGGCGAGGTCCGCCCGGTGCAGCACAGGGTCGTCGAAGAGGCGACGCAGAACCGAGTGGCGCAGCCTCAGATTGCGTTGTGCGTCAGTGGCGGCACTCTCTCTCTGCGTCTCGTCGGCCGTCCAGTCAACGACCGCGCCGCCGTAGCGGCGCTCCCGCACCAGCCCGGTGAGGAGTTCGTCGAACCGCGAGGACACCTCGTCCGGGGGCACGGCGAGTCGGGAGGCGCCGACGGGCGCGGCGGGCAACCGCATCAGCAGGGTCGTGTCCACGCGGTAGAGGACCTTGGCCTCCGCGGACTCGACGTACGCCTCGGTCGTGCCATCCACCGCGCGCAGCACGTCGTACGACTCCAGCAGCTTGAGCACGTCGACGAACGCCATCCGCTCCGGCTTGCGGACCGGGTCGAACGCGGCCAGTGCCCGGTCGGCCGCCGTGGCCTGCACTAATCGGTCGGCGAGCATGCCGATGGTCGTCATCGGTATCGACAACAGCTCGGCCGCCGTCACGCAGAGCAGCACGTACCGCAGCCGGTCGAACGGGGCCCGGCCGGAACGCGCCCTACGAGCCGGGCGGGAACCGTCCGGGTCGGCACGCACCTTGGTGAGGCGGGCGTAACCGCGGCGGGGCTCCACCACCAGGCTCCAGCCGCAGGTGTAGTCGAACCACTGGGCCAGCGGCTCGCGACGGCGTCTTACCAGTTCGAAGCCAGTCGGGTCGGCGGTCTCGGTAAGCAGGGGGCGGGCCAGGAGAAGACGGATGGCGCGGGCGACCTCCTCCCTTTCTGCGGCGGCCAGTTGGTTGGCGAGGGTGCTCATCCCGCGGCCTCCTGCGGCGTGGCACGGAGGGCCGAGGAGACGCTCGCTCCGCCCGCCGCCGTGATGTGGACGACGTAGTCCGGTCCGGTCAGTGAGCCCTTCGCGGTGTGCAGTACAGCGGTGCGCTCATCGGAAGGCGGTGCCAGGGCGATCTCCACCCGGCCGTCTCCCGTCGTGGCGCGTCTGAAGCCGCTCGCGTCCGGACGGGCGGCGAGGGCACGGCCGAACAGGTCGAGCAGACGGTCGAAGACGGCGGGATCCAACGTGCCGAAGGAAGATAGGCGGACAGGTCCGTCTGTCTCCAACACCTGCCAGGCGACTGCGAGTTCCGCGCGCTCCGCGCGAGCCCGCTCGGCACGCTCCGCCCTGACAGCCGTGACGTCCCGCACCTTGGCCGTGCGAGTGAAGCGCTCCGTCCGTCCACTGGTCCGCAGCAGCGCCGACACCTCCACAGGCGGGGCCTCGGACCAGGAATGAGACGAGGGGATCAGCTCGGGGTCGGAGTGGGCGAGATGAGCATGACGTGCCGAACCGAGCCCGAAGGCTGTCGACCACAGCCGGTGCAGGTCCTCTTCCGCGGGGGCCGCCGCGAACCAGCGTGCCAGCTCCCGGAAGTCCTGCACGGCACTGGAGGAGCGGCGCCGCGATTCGTTGATCCGTTCCAGAACCTGCAAGAGCGAGACGATGGCTCGCCGGGCTATGTCGTGCAGTTGCTCGATACGCGGTCGGGCACCGTCGTCCGCCAGGAACCACGCACGCAGGCCCGCCCAGCGTGCCCGCCTGCTCTCCAGCCAGCCGGCCGCGGGATTCTCACCGGTCACCGGCGGTAGCTCTGCCCCGCGCAAGGCCCGCTCGCGCAGTAGGGCGGTCCCCCGCTCCTCCACCCGGGCCACGGCGGCGGCGACCTCCTGCCCGCGCCGGTCGAGGTTGACCAGGAACTCCTGCAGATACGCGACGGTGGCGGCCTTGACCTCGCGGAACACCTCCAGATCCGCGCCCTCGGTGCGCAGGAGGCGCTGCAATTCGCCGTTGAACGCCTTGGTGTTATCCACCAGAGCGTCCAGATGTCCCTCCAGCTCCCGCAGTGTGCTGAAGATCCGCCGATCGGCCGACGCGGGTTCACCGGAGAGCAGGCACAGTTCGTCGAGCCGGTCGGCGATGGCCTCCAGTACGGCCGTCTGCAGCGCGCCCGTGGAGGCGAGCACCTCGAGTGCGTGACGCAATCCGGCAAGAGCTGCCTCGCCCCGGCGGGTCAGCGAATACTGCAGGTTGCGCCGTTCGTACTCCTCGGCCGTGCGGTAGTTCTCCGCGTGGTTGTGCACCACATCCAGGAGCTCCCATTGCACGAGCTTCCTGAGCGCCTCATGCAGTTCCTCATCTTCGACCGCCGCCACCCAGCCGACCCCGCGCAGCCGCTCTCGCACCGCGTCGAGCCCCAGCGCCGTCTCCAGGTGTTCACCGGCCACGCCGAAGACGTCCAGCACCGACCCGTACAGATCGGACCTCTCCACCGTCGTGAACCGGAACATCTCCGGTGGAACCCTGTGCACGCCTGTCGCCCCTCCCCGGTGCCCCGACGGCATCCGGATCTCCACCGTAGAGGGAGGCACCGACATTCAGGGGCGAGTCACGGAACAACAGACTCAACCGGCGAGAATCGGGCGGGCTCATGGCCCCATGCCCTTTCAGGCTCGACGGCGAAGGCGGTCCGCTCCTCGTCTCCGTGAAAGGCAGGGGCAGATTCCAGTCCGTGAGCCGACGCGCCACCGTCATCAAGAGCTTTGCGGATCTTGTCGCTTTCTATGGGACGGCTGCGTGGCGCCGGGATTCCTGCTTTTCCGGGGCCGCGTGGGAGTGCCGACCGGTGAACTCCTTTCTGCGGTGAGTGGCCTTACGGCGTGCGGCTCGCGCGCCTCGATTCCGTCGGTCCCGGGGATGAGGTCGGTCTGGAGCGGTGCGGGCGCGGAACGACGGGCGGTGTCCGGGACCGGCAGGACGTTCCGGCGTTGCAGCTCGGCGATGCTGACCAGCGGTGCCATGAGAACACGGTCGAGCAGCTCGTTCTGAGCCGACTGAAGCTCGACCAGATGCCACAGGACGGCCAGCACGTACTGGAGTTCTTCGCTCCAGGCAGGCAGCCACCGCTCGGGCCGGATGCGGTCCAGCTCGCTGACAGCCCTGCGAGACGGCGGTCCCGTCCTGCGTTTCAGCCAGCCGTCGAGAACGTTCTGTCCGCTGACTTGGTAATCCCGCATTTGTTGAGTCACGGGCCCGAAAAGGCCTTGACCGAAGTGGAGTTCCAGACGGTCAGGGTCGTAGACAAAAATCTCGGGTAGTTCGTCCCTGCTGACCTGTCTCTGATACGTGATCGCCGGCTGTGCGGTCGTCCAGACCTCCTGGGGTCCGCCGGGCCTGCCCACCACCGGGTCCACGAGCCTCTCTCCGAAGGTGGAGACCCAGATCACCTTCCGCCCGATGTGCAGCGCCTCCGACCACAGGGCGACGTCGCCTGTGAGGGGTACGCGGACGCCGTTGGTTGTGAGTTCGTCGTCGAAGCGGGACCGGAATCCGGGGTGGGCCGTGATCGCGGCGATGTACGCGGCCAAGTCCTCAGCGGTGACGAGCAGCCCACCGAAGGAGTTGCGAAGGTGCTGGAGAAGACCGGGGGTCACATTGGGGGTGCCATCCTTCTGTAGCAAGGGAATTACCCTACCGCCGCCCCAGCCGGCGAAGTGATGCATGTCCGGCATCAGCGCTGTGAACAGAGTGGCGGGGCCGTCGCCGAACCGTTCGGAATGCAACTCCACAATGTGTATCTGGCCCTCGGCCCGGTTCTCCCACAGCTCCGGCGAGCATCTGTCGAGGAGTCTGTTGTCCGGAATGATCCACTGCCTGTCGAAAGGGCGGAAGGCCACAGGCACCGGTTCCGGACACTCGGGCTCGGCCTCCAGCATCGACCGCTTTCTCTGCGCGGAGCCGGGGAGCGGCTTGACCGGCCGATCGATGGTGCGGCCGCCCTTTGTCTCCCTGAACAAGGCACGTTTCTCGGTCGGGTCGGTCTCGGCGGTCAACCTCCGCCACCGGGAGCGCAGCGTGTCAGGGGCCGGGGAGTAGACCCACGTCCGCTTGGGCAAAATGCCGGGCACTGTCCACGGGAGCAGATCATTCAGCGCGGGATACGTGTCCCAAGCTCCGAGCGCGGCCGGCGTGAACGGGGCCTGGGCGTCTTGACGTACCGCACGCCACTGGTCACTGTCGGGCCCCAGAGCCTCGAGCTGCGTGTATTTCTCCTCGCGAGTGCGACCGTCCAGGGCGACGTACCTGATATGGGCAGGTGCGATGTCGGCCCTGCTTCGGACGAACACAGCAATCGTCAGTTGCTGCTGAACGCCCTCGAAGAGGCGTGTCCGCAAAGGTGGCTGGATACCCTCCGGGCTGAGATCGATGATCCAGCCCTCTGAACAAGTCTCCCGCAGATACTGCCTCATCCCTCGGAATCCAGGCCCGCTGAGGAAGCCCGCGGTACTGATGAAGGCGATGATTCCGCGGTCCGAATCGGAACGGTGCTGTTCGAAGACCTTGAAGGTGGCCCAGCGCCAGAAGTAGACGTACAGGTTCTTGAGCTTGTTCTCGTGCACTCCGTTCCTGCCCCCGAGGCGGAAGGCATCGAGAAGAGGTGCCCTGTCGTCCCCCTCACGGCCTTTCTCAACCCAGCCGCCTTCCCCTTCGGCTCTCTCCCGGTCCGGCGGGTTGCCGATCATGACGGTGACCTTCTGCTCGCGCTTGATCCAGTCCGCCTTGCGGGTGTTCTCGACCAGAGGATCGCCATCGGGCAGGAACGTGAAGAGCGTGGCCCTCTCATAAGGATCCGCGAGGGTGTCGGCGAGATGGAGTCGCAGATCGCCGAGTTGAGTGTCGGTTACTTGCTTGCGAAGGGTCTGGGTAATCCTCATCTGAGCGACCGCGAAGGCGGCCATCTGTCGTTCGAAGCCGATCAGCCGGCCCGCCAGCTGTTCCACCGCTTCGCCGCGGAAGCCTTCCCCGCGGCGGGAGCGCGCTTCGGCGACCCTGTCGATAATCTCGCTGAGGAATGTGCCGGTGCCCATGGCGGGGTCGACGATCGTCACTTGCTCGTCAGCAAAGCCATCCACGCAGCCCAGGCGGGTGAGCAGGACAGTGTCTGTGAAGCGAACCATCTCCTTCACCAGGCGGGTCGGGGTGTAGTACGTACCGGAGCGTTTACGCAGCTCGCGGTCGTACTCCTGGAGGAAATTCTCGTAGAGATGAACGTGGGCGTCGGGCGTCCGAGCTCGGATCGCCTCCCAGTCGACAGCATCGATGACCAGCACGAGCGTGTCGATTCGGCGGGCGAACTCAGCGTCCACCGTCTCTGTCAGCAATTGCAGGGCCCGGCCCATGACCGTGTTCTCGGCCTTCAACTCACGTGCAACGTCAACGAAGTTACGGCCGGCGAGCGGCACTTTCTCGATACGGGCCAGCAGTAGGGCGAAGGCGATCGTCTGGGTGTATCGGTCGGCGAAGAGGTAATCGGGGTCTTGTCCATCGGTTGAGGGGAAAAGCACCTTGCTCCAGTGGTGCGCCAATGCGGTGAAAGGCTTGGGGGCCCGCCGCCGACTGCGAGGACCCTCTGGCGTTCGGCGTTCGAGGGCGAGCTGCTCCAGTACCTCCTCTCGCAGGTACTGGCACAGCGGAGCGATAGACGACACCAATTGGCCGACCGTGGCGATGGGGTTGGGTTGCCACCCGAGAAACTCCCGCAGCAGATCCCGAAACGCCGCTCCGTCTGCTTCGCCGCTATGCAACCGGCTGCCGGACCGGTACAGATCGCCTGCGAACCGAAACGTGCGGAGAGGCCGCGAACCGCCTCGGTACAAGCACCAGGTATGACCGTTGGTGTACAGCACGTTGGGCAGGCGGCACATCAGCTCCCACTGCTCCCGGTCCCGCTTCGAGAAGCCCTCTGGCGTGACGTCGTGCCCAGGCGCCTTCAGTTCCAGGAAGCCGGTGATGCGCCCCGATGTCTCCACCGCGTAGTCCGGACGCACCCGAGCCTCGGGCAAGGGATACTCAGGATGAAGACGAGGACTAAGCTTCCAGCGCGCCCCGAAAGCCTCCACCAACTTCGCCACCGGCAGGCTGATGGACGCCTCCGTGTCGCTGACCCGCAGACGCTCCCTGCACTCGGATCCAAAGTCCGCAACGAGAGCCCGTATCCACTCCTCCTGCATCTTGTCCCCCTCCAATGCTGTGGACGCGGACGGCGGATCACCGCAGACACAGCTTGTTGGAGGCGAAAGGACCGGCTCAGTGCGCACGGGGGGCGCGCGAGGGGCACGGACAGCGCGTTCCGTGACCGCTGGGTAGACAGGGGCGGGTGGTTTCAAAGTGCGTGTGCCGAGATAGCAACACGTGCCGCGACTGGCAAGGTGCAGTCGGCCCCCCGAACCGGAGTCCTTGCCCCGGGCCGGAGATATCCACGAGGTGAGGACTTCCGATACCCGGGCGTCATAATTCCGCACAAGCGAACCTCAGCCGACGCATTCCGCAGGCGAAAGCAAGCCGAACTGGTCACCTGGAATACAAAGCAGCAGGTCAGGCGTCGTCCTTCTTCACCGGCTCCAGGATCGCCACGCACTCCACATGGTGCGTCATCGGGAACAGGTCGAACGCCCGTAGCGTCCGCGGCTTGTAGCCCGACTCGCGGAAGTACGCCAGGTCGCGGGCCAGTGCCGCCGGGTCGCACGCCACGTACGCGATACGGCGGGCGCCCAGGCCCGCGAGGTGCTTGACGACCTGCTTGCCGGCGCCCGCGCGAGGGGGGTCCAGGACGATCAGGTCCGTCTCGGTGATCTGGGTGCGGGGCAGGACCGTGTCGACCTTGCCGTGTTCGATGCGGACCCGGGGCAGGTCCTGGAGGTTGTACTGGGCGTCCTCCGCCGCGCGCCTGCCGGATTCGATGCCGAGCACCGCGCCCGTCTCGCCGACGCGTTGGGCGATCGCTCCCGCGAACAGGCCCACCCCGCAGTAGAGATCGAGCGCCGTCTCGCCCTTGCGTGGCATCAGGCCCTGCATCACGGCCTCCACCAGTACCTCGGGGGCCTTCGGGTGGACCTGCCAGAAGCCGCCCATGCCGATGCGCCAGGTGCGGTCGTCGGCGCGTTCGCGGACGAAGGCGCGGCCGTGGACCCGGTGTACTCCCCCGTCGTGCTCCTCCACGCGCAGGACGGACACCGGCTTGTCCAGCTCGACCAGCGGGAGCCGACCGCCCTTGAGGGGGGCGAGGATCACCTGGCGGTCGCCGGAGCCGGAGGCCGCGATCGCCTCGACCGAGGCCATCTGGGGCCATTCGCGCTTCTCGACACCGAGTTCGCTGACGCCCTCGGAGGCGATCATGCAGTGGTCGACGGGCTGGACCTCGTGCGAGCGGTGCTTGCGCAGCCCGGCCCGGCCGTCGGCGTCGACGGCGTACTGCACGCGCGTACGCCACTGGGGCACCTCACCGGCGGGCAGCTTGTCGCCGGGCGCGGGCATGACCGTGCCGTCCCAGCCCGCCTCCTCCGGGGTGAGCCCGGCCAGCCGCTGGAGCTGCTCGGTGATGACGTCGCCCTTGAGACGGCGCTGCGCGCCCGGCTTGGCGTGCTGCCAGTCGCAGCCGCCGCACATGCCGGGGCCTGCGTACGGGCAGGGGGCGTCGACGCGTTCCTTGGAGGCGTCCAGGACCTTGACCGCGTCGGCGCGCAGATAGCGCGAGCCCTCGTCGCCGTCCGTCACGCGCGCGATGATCTTCTCGCCGGGCAGCGCGTGGCGTACGAAGAGCACCCGGCCCTCGTCGGTGCGGGCGATGCAGTGGCCGCCGTGCGCGACGGGACCGACCTCGACCTCGTACTCGTCCCCGACCAGCGAAGCCCGCTCGGCGGTCGCGTCAGGAGTCCCCTCTGGAGTCGCCTCTGAAGCCCCTTCCGGAGCCTGCTCCGAAGGCTGCTCTGAAGGCTGCGGTTCTGTCTGCATGAGGGGCGGTGCTCCAAAACGATGGGCGGGGCGGGACGGCAGCCAGTCAGTCTACGTGCGGGCGACACCGGTCATCGCCACTCCGGAACCCTCGTCGAATCCCGCACCGAATCCGTCAGGGCTTCTCCGTCGGCTCCTTCTTCGGCCGTGTGTCCACCGGCCCCCGCCGCACCGAGCCCGGCGCGGCCCAGTCCGCCCGTCGCCTCGCGCGCTTCTTCGCGACCTCGGAGGACTCCAGCTGGTACGGCACCGAGGTCACCATCACGCCCGGCGTGAAGAGCAGCCGCCCCTTGAGCCGTAGCGCGCTCTGGTTGTGCAGCACCTGCTCGAACCAGTGGCCGACCACGTACTCCGGGATGAAGATGCTGATCACGTCGCGCGGATTCTCGGTGCGCAGACTCCGTACGTACTCTATGACCGGCCGGGTGATCTCCCGGTACGGGGAGTCGAGGATCTTCAGCGGCACGTTGATGCCGTGCCGCTCCCACTCGTCCCTGAGCTGCTTCGTCTCGACGGGGTCGACGTTGATGCTCAGTGCCTCCAGCCGGTCCGAGCGGGTCAGCTTCGCGAACGCGAGGGCGCGCAGCGTCGGCTTGTGGACCTTGGAGACCAGCACGATGGTGTGCACGCGCGACGGGCGTACGCCGTCGCCGCCCGGCCCCTCGGCGGCGGCGATCTCCCGCGCCACGTGGTCGTAGTGGCGGCGGATCGCGGACATCGTCCCGTAGAAGATCACCATGCCGAGCAGGGCGACCCACGCCCCGTGCGTGAACTTGGTGGCCAGTACGACGATCAGGACGAGCCCGGTGAAGAAGGCGCCGAAGGTGTTGATCGCGCGCGAGCGGATCATGTGGCGGCGCTTGGCCCTGTCGCGCTCCGTCCGCAGGTGGCGGTTCCAGTGCCGGACCATGCCCGTCTGGCTGAGGGTGAAGGAGACGAAGACGCCGACGATGTAGAGCTGGATCAGCTTGGTCGAGTCCGCCCCGTACACCCACACCAGCAGGATCGCGGCGCCGGCCAGCAGCACGATGCCGTTGGAGAAGGCGAGGCGGTCGCCGCGGGTGTGCAGTTGGCGCGGCAGGTAGCGGTCCTGCGCGAGGATCGAGCCGAGCAGCGGGAAGCCGTTGTACGCGGTGTTGGCGGCCAGGAACAGCACGAGCGCGGTCGCCGCGGCGAGCAGGACGAAGAAGAAGGTGTCCTGCCCGAAGACGGCGGCGGCGACCTGGGTGATGACCGGGTTCTGGACGTAGCCCTCGCCCACCGGGACACCGTCGCGGAGCAGGTCCCGGCCCGGGAACTCGGCCATCTTCACATCGGTGGCCATCGCCAGGCCGATGATGCCGCAGAACATGGTGACGGCCAGGGTGCCCATCAGCGCGAGGGTCGTCGCCGCGTTCTTGCTCTTGGGCTTGCGGAAGGCGGGGACGCCGTTGCTGATGGCCTCGACGCCGGTGAGCGCCGCGCAGCCGGAGGAGAACGCCCGCAGCAGCAGGAAGACCAGCGCGAAGCCGGCCAGGCCGTCCTCCTCCGGCTTGATCTCGAAGTGGGCCGTGGGCGCGTCCATGGTGTCGTTGAGTACGAATCCGCGGTAGGCGCCCCACGCGATCATGATGAAGACGCCGGCGACGAAGATGTACGTCGGAATGGCGAAGAGCTTGCCCGACTCCCGTACGCCGCGCAGATTCATCAGCGTCAGGATGACGATTATCCCGATCGCGCACAGGACCTTGTTCTCGATGACGAAGGGGATCGCCGAGCCGAGGTTCTCCACGCCGGAGGAGATCGACACGGCCACGGTGAGGACGTAGTCGACGAGCAGCGCGCTCGCGACGGTCAGACCGGCCTTGCGGCCGAGGTTGGTGTTGGCGACCTCGTAGTCGCCGCCGCCGCTCGGGTAGGCGTGCACGTTCTGCCGGTAGGAGGCGACGACGGTGAACATCAGGACCACGACGGCCAGTGCGATCCACGGGCTGAAGTGGTACGCCGACGCGCCCGCGATGGAGAGCACCAGGAGGACTTCCCCCGGCGCGTAGGCCACCGAGGAAAGCGGGTCGGAAGCGAAGACGGGCAGTGCGATGCGTTTAGGAAGGAGCGTTTCTCCCAGCCTGTCGCTACGCAGCGCCCTGCCGATCAGGATCCGTTTGGGCACGTCGGTCAGTTTCGGCACGATGAGGATCGTAAGCGGTCCGGCGGGCGCCGTACGAAGCACCACCCCGCCCGGGCCGGGCCCGGGTCCCCGGCGCCCCTCCTGTGTCACGGTCGGCGACGCGGGGACTCCGTTACGGCGCCGGAAACGCTCCGGCGCACGCCCGCCGGCGCTCCGGTTCCGGTGACCGGAGCGGCTCTCGGGTCGCTACTCGATCTCGCGCATCATCTTCTCCATCGACACGATCGAGCCGCGGGCCTGCGTCAGCTCGTCCAGCGTGCGGCGGTGCAACTCGACGTTGTCCTCCAGCAGTTGGGCGTACTTCACGGCAAGCTGCTTGTACTGCTCCTCGCGCGCCGCCAGCATGCGCGCGCGCCAGGTCGCCGCTATCTGCCAGACGACCACGATGAGGAACAGGAAGACACCGCCGGCGCCGACGGCTCCGGCCAGGTCCGTCCAGCCCGAATCATTCATGTCGTGGACTCCTTCATCGTCGTTCTCTCTTCCTCGGTGAGCGTCAGCGCCGCCGTCGCGACGGACTGGGGGGTCAGGGCGAAACAGAACGGCGTCAGCTCGAAGAACTTCATCGACTTGCCGCTCTCGGACAGCTCCAGCGTCCCCACGACAAGCCCCGCCGCCTCCAGCCGCTGAAGATGCATATGCAGCAGCGGGCGGCCGATGCCGAGTTCGCGGGCGAGCCTGCTGACGTAGTTCCGGCCCTCCAGGAGCGCGCCGACGATCCGCATCCGGTGCGGATTGCCGAGCGCGCCGAGCACTTTCAGCAGCTCGTCGCCGGTGGGGACCTCTTGCATCGCCGCGCCCTTCATCAGCACCTGTCAGAGAAGGCTGACACCAGCCGTCCACACCTGTCAAAGAAACCTGACACATATCAGGGCCGGCTGAGGGGAACTCGGGGTCGTCTCAGGGTCTCCCCCGACGCTTCCCGGCATCTCCCCGACACGGGTGACGGCACGGCGGGCGCGGACGCATAAGCTCAGTCCCGGGCGGCGCCCCGTACGGTTGTCCCGTCCGTGGCCCGGCGCACGGAGAAGAAAGAGTGAACCAGGTGTTTACGCAGGTCAGCTCGGCGAACAGGACTGCGGGGTAAAGAGGACGTGCACATCGTCATCATGGGCTGCGGCCGAGTGGGAGCCGCGCTCGCGACCAGCCTGGAGCGGCAGGGGCACACGGTCGCGGTCATCGACCAGGACCCCACGGCGTTCCGCCGGCTGGGCTCCGGCTTCGGCGGCCGGCGCGTCAACGGCGTCGGCTTCGACCAGGACACCCTGCGCGACGCGGGCATCGAGGACGCGGGCGCCTTCGCCGCGGTCAGCAGCGGGGACAACTCGAACATCATCGCCGCCCGGGTGGCCCGCGAGATGTTCGGCATCGAGAACGTGGCCGCGCGCATCTACGACCCCCGGCGCGCCGAGGTCTACCAACGGCTCGGCATCCCGACCGTGGCGACCGTCCGCTGGACCGCCGACCAGATGCTCCGACGGCTGCTGCCGTCCGGCGCGGAGCCGCTGTGGCGCGACCCGAGCGGCGGCGTACAGCTCGCCGAGGTCCACACGTCGGCCGCCTGGATCGGCCACAAGATCAGCACGCTCCAGGAGGAGACGGGGGTACGCGTCGCGTTCCTCACCCGACTCGGCGAGGCGATGCTGCCCACGTCGCAGACGGTGCTCCAGGAGGGCGACCTCGTCCACGTGATGATGCGTACGGACGAGATCCAGAAGGTCGAGGCGGCTTTCGCCGAGGGCCCTGAGGAGGGCGGTCACTGATGCGCGTCGCGATTGCCGGAGCAGGCGCGGTGGGTCGTTCCATCGCGGGCGAACTGCTGGAGAACGGGCACGAGGTCCTGCTGATCGACAAGGCGCCCACCGCCATCTCGGTCGAGCGGGTCCCGATGGCGGAATGGCTGCTGGCCGACGCGTGCGAGATCACCTCGCTCGACGAGGCGGCGCTGCAGCGCTGCAACGTCGTGATCGCGGCGACCGGCGACGACAAGGTCAACCTGGTCGTCTCACTGCTGGCCAAGACGGAGTACGGCGTACCAAGGGTGGTCGCCCGGGTCAACAACCCGAAGAACGAGTGGCTGTTCAACGAGTCGTGGGGCGTGGACGTCGCGGTGTCGACGCCGCGGCTGATGTCGGCGCTGGTGGAAGAGGCGGTGAGCGTCGGCGATCTCGTACGGCTGCTGCGCTTCAGCCACGGCGACGCGAATCTCGTGGAGCTGACGCTGCCGCCGGAGTCGGCGGTGACGGGGACCCAGGTCGGGGACGTGACCTGGCCGGAGGACACGTCGCTGGTGACGATCATCCGCGGCTCACGGGTGCTGACGCCGCACGCGGAGGAGACGCTGGAGGCGGGGGACGAACTGCTGTTCGTGGCGGCGCAGGCACGCGAGGAACAACTGGAGGACCTGCTGTCCGTCCGCCGCGAGGACGCTTAGCGCTGAGCTGTTGCGGGGTTTCGTTTGCCGGTGCCGCGCCTGCGGGCCGGTGGTCGGTTCGGTTCGTCCTCAGGCGCCGGACGGGCTGGGTGGGTTGCGGTGGTGGCCGGGTGCCGCTCCGGGGTCATGGCCGGACGGCGTGACTTACGCCGCGTGCAGGGTTCGTTGGACCCGGGGGAACCGGCATTTCCACGCGGCACAAGTCAGCCTGAGTGTCCGACCACGACCCCTGCGCGTCCCCCTTCCAACCCGCGGGCGGGGGGTCACGGGGTGGCTTGTATCGGTGTCATGACGGGTGAGAGGGGGGCGGGGTCGCAGGAGGGGTGTGTTCGGACACTCAGGCTGACTTGTGCCGCGTGAACAAGAACGTCTCATCGGGTCCAACGAGCGTTGCACGCGGCGTAAGTCACGCCGTCCGGACGTACCCCTCCGGAGGCCCCGAACCCCGCCCACGACCGACCACCGCAACCCAGCAACGCGCAACCCGCCGGGACGGCACCCCGCACCCCAACTACCGCTGCTCCCGCGAAGCGCGCTCCGCCTCCTCCTCCGCCTCCATCTCAGCGAAGACGTCAATCGGCGCCGGCGCCTTCGCCAGGAACACCCACGTCAGGTACACCGCCAGCAGGAACGGCGGGATCTTCAGGGACACCAGCACCCAGCCCAGCTGCTCCGTGTCCGCCCACCAGTACAGCGGGAAGAGGATCGCGCACTTCGCGAGGAGGATGAACCCCCACGCGTAACTCGCCTTCGTGTACGCCGACTTGCGCCCCGGGTTCCGCGTACGCCAGGACAGGTTCTCCTTGAAGACCGGCCCCAGGATCAGCCCCATCAGCGGCACCCCGGCGACGCTGGTCCCGATGTACGCGAGGGCCAGGCCCAGCGTGTACAGCATGCCCGGCAGATAGAAGTCCTTCGCGTTGCCGGTCATCATCGCGAAGACCACGCCGAAGGCGACCCCGAAGACGCCGCTGAAAGCGTGCTTCACGGTGTCGCGGCGGATCAGCCGGACCGCGACCAGGAGGAAGGAGACCGCGAGCGCGGCGATCGCCGAGACGTGCAGGTTCTTGTTGATCGTGAAGATCGTGACGAAGAGCAGCCCGGGGACGACCGTCTCCACCATTCCCCGCACACCGCCGAACGCCTCGAAGAGCGCGGCCTCGGTCACGGCCTTGGCCTCGGCGGCGCTCTGCTGGTCGGCACCCTCGGGCGCGTTGGGGTCTGTCGTCGCGGCTGGCTTGTCGATTGACGTCACCGGCTACTCCTGTCCGAGCGGTCGGAGTTCGTATTTGGGGTTGAACAGCACCCTGCGGCCGTGACTCATGGAGATCCGGCCGGATGCGATGAGCTTGCGGCCCGGCTCTATGCCGGCTATCGAGCGCCGTCCCAGCCACACCACGTCCAGCGGCGCGGTGCCGTCGAACAGCTCCGCCTCCAGCGCGGGCACGCCGGCCCGCGGACGCAAAGTGACCGTCCGCAACGTACCAGTCACCTTCACTATCTGGCGGTCGCCGCAGTCGCTGATGCGCGTGCAGCCCGAAGCCTGCGTGTCCTCACGCAGCTCCTCGGACTCCAGGTCCTCCTGGGAGCTGGACAGCCGGTCGAGCATCCGGCGGAAGCGGCCGGTCGGCTTCTCAGCACTCATGACAGAAGCGTACCGGGGTCCGCGGGCCCCGGATCATCGGTCGAACCGGTAGCCCATGCCGGGCTCGGTGACGAAGTGCCTGGGGTGCGAGGGATCCGCCTCCAGCTTGCGGCGAAGCTGGGCCATGTAGACCCGCAGATAGTTGGTCTCCGTGCCGTACGAGGGCCCCCAGACCTCCTGGAGGAGCTGTTTCTGGCTGACGAGGCGGCCGGTGTTGCGTACGAGGACCTCCAGCAGGTGCCACTCGGTCGGGGTGAGCCGTACGTCGCGACCCTCCCGGTGCACCTTCTTGGCCACGAGGTCGACGGTGAAGCCCTCCGTCTCGACCATCGCGACGCCGCCGTCGTCCCCGGAGCCGACGGGCTCGGCGCGGCGGACGGCGGCGCGGAGCCGGGCGAGGAGTTCGTCCATGCCGAAGGGCTTGGTGACGTAGTCGTCGGCGCCGGCGTCCAGCGCCTCGACCTTCTCGTCGGAGGTCTGGCGCGCGGAGAGCACCAGGATCGGTACGCGCGTCCAGCCGCGCAGGCCCTTGATGACCTCCACGCCGTCCATGTCGGGCAGGCCGAGGTCGAGCACGACGACGTCCGGGTGGCGGGCGGCGGCGAGTTCCAGGGCGCTGGCGCCGTCGGCGGCGGCGTCGACCTCGTACTTGCGGGCCTTCAGGTTGATCACGAGGGCGCGCACGATCTGCGGCTCGTCGTCGACCACGAGCACCCTCACGGGCCCTCGGGAGTCTCCCCCGGCGGGAGGCGCCATGGTGGCCTGCCTTTCTGCTGTGCCGCCGGTCATGAGACGACCTGGGCGGGTAGTTCGGGGCCGGCCGGCGCGAGGCCCGGTACGGCCGTGAGATCGAGGACCATGGTGAGTCCGCCGCCGGGGGTGTCCTCGGCGGTGAGGGTGCCGTCCATGGCGTCCACGAAGCCGCGGGCGACGGCGAGGCCGAGGCCCACGCCGGCCCCGCGCGGGGCGTCCCCGTGGCGCTGGAAGGGCTCGAAGATGCGTTCCTTGGCCTCGTCGGGGACGCCGGGCCCGCGGTCCACGACGCGCACCTGGACGCGGGCGCCGAGGGAGCTGGCGGAGACGTTGACGCGGGTGCCGTCGGGGCTGTACTTGACGGCGTTCTCGACGATGTTGGCCACGGCGCGCTCCAGCAGACCGGGGTCGACGGCGACCATCGGCAGCGACTCGGGGATGTCCAGGTCCACGCTGTCCTCGGGGACGCCGCCGAGCGCCATGGGGACGACCTCGTCCAGGTCGATCTCGCGGATCAGCGGGGTGACGGTGCCGGTCTGGAGCCGTGACATGTCCAGGAGGTTGCCCACGAGGTGGTCGAGGCGGTCGGCGCCGTTCTCGATGCCTTCGAGGAGTTCGGCGTGGTCCTCCTCGGACCATTCGACGTCGTCGGAGCGGAGCGAGGTGACGGCGGCCTTGATGGCGGCGAGCGGGGTGCGCAGGTCGTGGCTGACGGCGGCGAGCAGGGCCGTACGTATCCGGTTGCCCTCCGCGAGCCTGCGGGCGCCCTCGGCCTCGCCCACCAGGCGCTGGCGGTCCAGTACGACGGCGGCCTGGGCGGCGAAGGCGGAGAGCACGCGGCGGTCCTCGGCGGGCAGTACCCGGCCGGAGAGCGCGAGCGCCATGTGGTCGCCGACGGGCATGTCGACGTCGGCGGCGTCGGGGCGGTCGACGGGCTTGGGTCCGACGCTGCCCGCGCGGGTCCACGGGTCGACGTCGCTGGTGCGTTCCAGCAGCGCCACGGACTCCATGGAGAACGTCTCGCGTACGCGTTCCAGCAGGGCGTCCAGGGTGGTCTCGCCGCGCAGCACGCTGCCGGCCAGGAAGGACAGGATCTCGGACTCGGCGCGGAGTCTGGCGGCCTGGTGGGTGCGGCGGGCCGCGAGGTCGACCACCGACGCCACGGCGACGGCCACCGCGAAGAAGATCACGATGGCGACGAGGTTCCTGGGGTCCTGGATGGTGAGGTTGTGGGTCGGCGGGGTGAAGTAGAAGTTCAGCAGGAGCGAGCCGACGGCGGCCGACGCGAGGGCCGGGCGCAGTCCGCCGAGGAGGGCGGCGAGGACGGTCAGGAAGAGGAAGAGCAGGACGTCGTTGGCCAGTCCCAGGGTGTCGTCCAGGGCGGTGAGCAGCAGCGTCAGCAGGACGGGGGCGACGACGCCGGCCAGCCAGCCGGAGACGATCCGGGAGCGGCCGAGGCGGGCGCCGTGCGCGACGGGCAGGCCGCGGCCCTTGGCGACCTCTTCGTGGGTGACGATGTGGACGTCCAGGTCGGGTCCCGACTCACGGGCGACGGTGGCGCCGACGCCGGGCCCGAAGACGTACTGCCATGCCTTGCGGCGGCTGGAGCCGAGCACGATCTGGGTGGCGTTGACGCCGCGTGCGAACTCCAGGAGGGCCGAGGGCACGTCGTCCCCGATCACGTGGTGGAAGGTGCCGCCGAGGTCTTCGACCAGGGTGCGCTGGAGGGTCAGCTCCTTGGGCGACGCGGAGGTGAGGCCGTCGCTGCGGGCGATGTAGACGGCGAGGATCTCGCTGCCGGAGCCCTTGGCTGCCATGCGGGCGGCCCGGCGGATGAGCGTGCGGCCCTCGGGTCCGCCGGTGAGGCCGACGACGATGCGCTCACGGGCCTGCCAGGTCGAGCGGATGTTGTGCTCGCCGCGGTACTGCTGGAGGTATTCGTCGACCCGGTCGGCGGTCCAGAGCAGGGCGAGTTCCCGCAGGGCGGTGAGGTTGCCGGGGCGGAAGTAGTGGGAGAGCGCGGCGTTGACCTTGTCGGGCTGGTAGATGTTGCCGTGCGCCATACGGCGGCGCAGGGCCTGGGGCGACATGTCGACAAGCTCGATCTGATCGGCCCGTCTGACCATCTCGTCCGGGACGGTTTCGCGCTGCCGTACTCCCGTTATCGACTCGACGACATCGCCGAGTGATTCCAGGTGCTGGATGTTGACGGTCGAGACGACGTCGATGCCGGCCTGGAGCAGTTCCTCGACGTCCTGCCAGCGTTTGGAGTTGCGGGAGCCCGGGACGTTCGTGTGGGCGAGTTCGTCCACCAGTGCGACGGCGGGGCGGCGCTCGACGACCGCGTCCACGTCCATCTCGGTGAAGACGGTGCCGCGGTGCGGCAGCTCGCGGCGGTGGATCTGTTCGAGGCCGTTGAGCATGACCTCGGTGCGGGGCCGGTTGTGGTGCTCGACGAACGCCACGACGCAGTCGGTGCCGCGCTCGACGCGCCGGTGCGCCTCGGAGAGCATCGCGTACGTCTTGCCGACGCCCGGTGCCGCGCCCAGGTAGATCCGTAGCTTGCCGCGTCCCATGGCCCCATTGTCTTCCCACCGAGCCGCTGCGTCCCCTCGCGGCTTCCTGCCCGAAGGTACAGCCAGGGATGATGCCAAAACGGACATCCTGTGGGGGCCGGGTCCGTCTTGACACGATTCTGATGGGCGGGGTGCTACGGCGGCCCCGGCGGGATCCGGACGGCGGGCCTTAGCCGAGCGGGGCGCGCTCGTGTTCGACGAGGTGGCCGTCGGCGAGTTCGAGGACCCGGTCGGCGAGGCCGAGGAGCTGGGCGTCGTGGGTGGCCACGAGCGCGGTGACGCCTTCGCTGCGTACGACCGCGCGCAGCAGCTCCATCACGGCGAGCCCGGTCTCCGCGTCGAGCTGCCCGGTGGGCTCGTCGGCGATCAGCAGGGCGGGCCGGTTCGCGAGGGCGCGGGCGATGGCGACGCGCTGCTGCTGTCCGCCGGACAGCTCGCCGGGCCGTTGTGCGGCGTGGTCGCCGAGGCCGACGAGGGCGAGCAGCAGGGCCACCCGCTCCTCGCGCTCGCGCGGGTCGGCCTTGCGCAGCCGCAGGGGGACGCCGACGTTCTCGGCGGCGGTGAGGATGGGCAGCAGGCCGAAGGACTGGAAGATGAAGCCGATCCGGTCGCGGCGCAGGGCGAGCAGGCCGTTCTCGCCGAGTGTGGCGAGGTCCGTGCCGTCGACGACGATCTGGCCGGCGTCCGGGAGGTCCAGGCCGCCCACGAGGTTGAGCAGGGTCGTCTTGCCCGATCCCGAGCGGCCCTTGAGCGCGATCAGCTCCCCGCGCGGCGCCGTGAAGGACACTCCGCGCAGCGCGTGGACGGCGGCGGCGCCGGTGCCGGTGCCGTACGAGCGGTGCAGGCCGGTCACCCGCACCATGGGTTCGGCCGCGCGGGCGACGACCGTGGTGCCGGTGCTGCTGCTCTCGGTCATGAGTCTTCCCCCGTACGGTGCCGAATTGCCGAGCGTCAGTATGTGCGGGCCGCACGCGGCCGGGCAACGGTGGTGGCGGGCGGACGCCGGTGGGCCGCGCCCCCGTGACAGGAG